>JASHVN010000631.1 GCA_030044555.1 Xanthobacteraceae bacterium
CGATCACCAACGGCGTGAACCTGCGCGTCCAGATCAAGAAGCACTACCAGGGGCAACCCAAGCAGATCGCCGCCGCACTATGGGGAAACAGCGCCGCCCAATATCGCTATAAGCACGTCACTGTCGTGGAAGAGGATATCGATCCGTCGGATGACGAGCAGGTCGAATGGGCGTTCGCGCATCGCGTCAACGCCGGCGAAGGCGGCATCGTGATCTTTCCGGGAATATTTGGCTCGCCGATCGATCCGTCTACGCCGATGGAGGACCGCGACGTGGCGCAGCTTGGCACCGGGCTGTGGAACCGGATGCTCATCGACGCCACGCGCTCGTGGAAAAATCCGCGCCGCCCGCAATGGGGCAACGAGCGTTTCCCGCCGACGGTGCGGCCCGCTCACGAAGACGAGGCGCGGGTGCAGGCGCGGTGGCAAGATTACGGGCTCGGCGATTTGTAGACCTCACGACCCGTAAAGCCTGTGCGGCAGCCACGTCGCAAGACCAGGCAGAAACCACAGCGCCACCAGCATGCCGAGCTGGATCAGCACGAACGGAACGATGCCGAGATAGATGTGCCGCGTCGTCACTTCCGGCGGGGCGACGCCGCGCAGGTAGAACAGGGTCGGGCCGAGCGGCGGGTGCATGTAGGAGGTCTGCAGGTTCACCGCCATCATCATGCCGAGCCAGATCGGATTGACGCCTGGCATTTTCAGCAGCACCGGCGCCACGATCGGCACGACGACGAAGATAATCTCGAAGGCATCCATCACGAAGCCGAGCACGAACAAAGCGAGCATGACGGTCAGCATCGCCCCGGCGACGCCGCCCGGCAGATTGGTCAGCACATGTTCGACCATGACGTCGCCGCCCAGCCCGCGGAACACGAGGCTGAACAAAGTCGCTCCGATCAGGATGAGAAAAATCATGCTGACGATTTGCGCGGTCCGCACCATGACCGGAACGAGCAGACCAACGGCGTTTTCCCGCAATGCGGCCAGCAGGATCGCGCCCACCGCGCCCACGGAAGCGGCTTCGGTCGGCGTGGCGATGCCGCCCAAAATGGAGCCGAGGACGGCGAGAATAAGCGCGATCGGCGCGACGAGAGCGCCGGCGAGCCGGCGCGCCAATTTCGCGCCGTGCAGCGCGAGGGGATCGGCCGCCATCGTCGGTGATTTGTTTGGAGCAATTATTGCGACGGCGATCAGATAAAGCATGTAGAGGAAGACAAGAACGAAACCGGGGACGACCGCGCCGGCGAACAGATCGGCGACCGACACGGTTTGCGGCGCGAAATTGCCCTGCGCAAGTTGTGCGGCTTCATAGGAGTTGCTCAGCTGATCGCCGAGGAGGACGAGCACGGTCGCCGGCGGAAAAATTTGCGCCAGCGTCGCGGTCGCGGCGATCGTGCCCGCCGCCAGCGCTTTGTCGTAACCGTGCCGCAGCATGGTCGGCAGCGCGATCAGCCCCATGGTCACCGCGGTGGCGCCGACGATGCCCTTGGCGGCGGCGAGCAGCACGCCGACGATGACGACGGAGAGGCCGAGGCCGCCGGGCAGCGCGCCGAACAGGCGGCCCATGGTTTCCAGCAAATCTTCGGCGATGCGCGAGCGCTCCAGCATCACGCCCATGAAGATGAAGAGCGGGATGGCGAGCAGCACGTCGTTGCTCATGACGCCGAAAATGCGCTCCGGCAGCGCGCCCAGGAGCGACAGATCGAACAAACCGGCCGCGGCGCTGCCGGCGGCAAAAAGAAGCGATACGCCCGCGAGCGTCAGCGCCACCGGATAGCCGGCGAGCAACAGCACGCAGACCGCAACCACCAGCGCACAGGGCAGGATTTCCGCCATGGTTCAGCGCGGCCCGCCAAGCGCGAGCGCGGCGCGGATCGCCTGCGCCAAACCTTGCAGGCCAAGCAGGACCGCAAACACCGGAATCAAGGTCTTGAGCAGATAAACGAACGGCAGCCCGTCTGCCTCAGGCGAGCGTTCGAGAATGGCCCAGGATCGCTCCACATAAGGGAGTGAAAGGACGAAGAGGGCGGCCGCGAACGGCAGGAGAAAAACGAGCGCACCCGCAAGGTCGATGAACGCGCGGGCGCGCGGTCTCGCCTGCGTATAAAAAATGTCGACGCGCACGTGGCCGTCGATCTGCAGGGTCCAGGCGGCGGCGAGCATGAAAAGCCCGGCATGGGCGTAAAGAACCGATTCCTGCAGCTTGATCGAGCCGACGCCGAGCGCGTAGCGCATGACCACCACGGCGAACTCCGCCAGCACGACATAGAGACAGCACCAGGCCGCCGCGCGGCCGATGGCCGCATTGGCGCGATCGATGGCATTGGCAAGCTGCGCGAAGGTATTTCTCATGGCCCGGGGCGTACTATAATGGGCCGCTGAGTTTCTACGAAATGGAGCGCTTATGGCGCAGGATAACCACCATCACGACCACCACCACGACGATCATGAACACGGGTCGGAGCTGTCGGAGATGCAGCTGCGCGTGCGCGCGCTCGAGACCGTGCTTGCCGAGAAGGGCTATGTTGACCCGGCGGCGCTTGACGCCATCGTCGAGGCCTACGAGACCAAGGTCGGGCCGCATACCGGCGCCCGCGTCGTCGCCAAGGCCTGGAGCGATCCGGTGTTCAAGCAAGCGCTGATCGCGGACGCCAGCAAGGCGGTGGCGTCGTTCGGTCTGCTCAACCGCGTCGGTGATCACCTCATCGCCGTCGAAAACACGCCGAAGCAGCACAACATGATCGTCTGCACGTTGTGTTCCTGCTATCCGTGGGAAGTGCTCGGGCTGCCGCCGGTCTGGTACAAGTCGGCGCCTTACCGCTCGCGCGCCGTTAACGACCCGCGCGGCGTGCTCGCCGATTTCGGCGTCACGCTGCCGGCGGACACTCAGGTGCGCGTCTGGGATTCGACGGCGGAAACGCGCTTCATCGTGCTGCCGATGCGGCCGTCCGGCACCGAAGGCTGGAGCGAAGAGCGGCTCGCGGAGCTGGTCACCCGCAACAGCATGATCGGCACCGGGCTGCCAAAGGATCCGAAGGAGCTTCCGTGACCGACAGCATTCACGACATGGGCGGCATGCACGGCTTCGGCAAAGTCGAGCCGGAGCCGAACGAGCCGGTGTTTCACGACATGTGGGAGGGGCGAACGCTCGCGCTCAATCGCGCCATGGGCTACACCGGCGTGTGGACCATCGATCAGACGCGCGCCGGCATCGAGGCGCTGCCGCCTGACATTTATCTGTCGAGTTCCTATTACAAGAAATGGGAAATGCGGCTGGAGAACATGGTCGTGGCCCTCGGTCTGGCGGGCGCCGATGAGCTCAAAGCAGGCCATGCGCTCCGTCCCGGCAAGGCGCTCAAGCGGACGTTGA
>JASHVN010000632.1 GCA_030044555.1 Xanthobacteraceae bacterium
GTCGGGTACCTCGCCAGACAGCTTTTGCTGCAGCCGAACAGCGCGGCGGAGCTCGCCGATCGGATGGTCAATTGCGGGCTTCTCGTGCGCGGGGAGGCGGCCGATGACCGCCGGCGCGTCCTCCTCTGCCTCACTCCATCGGCCGAAAAGGCGCTGCAGGCGCTTTCGACCGCCCACATCCGCGAGCTGCGCGAATCTGCTCCGGTCGTCGACGGTCTGCTCGAATTACTCAAGCCAGGCGGGGCCAAAAGCCATCGGCGGCAGCGAACGGCGAGCACCTGATGGTGCGGCTCGCTCGCGCGACGATGACGCATTATGTTGCAGACATTGCCGGGCCGCGAGCGCGCCAGGGATCGCGCGCCATGGATCGCGCGCCGAGGATCGCGCGATGGATCGCGTCATGAACGGTCGACCGACGACCCTGCCAGTTTTTCAAGCTCCCTATGCGCCGTCGGACGAAGAACTGGCCGCTCTTCTCCTTGCCGGGGCCGCGCGCGAGGACGCCGCCGAATGCCGTATCGATGCGCGCGCGAGGAAACTGGTGGAGGCGATCCGCGCCAGGGCGACCGGGCTCGGCGGCGTTGAGGACTTTCTGCACGCCTATTCGCTGTCGACCAAAGAGGGCCTCGCGCTCATGGTGCTCGCCGAGGCGCTTTTGCGCGTGCCGGATGCAGCGACCGCAGATCGCCTGATCGAGGATAAGCTCGCGGCCGGTCGCTGGCTCGACAGCGACGTGAAATCCACCGCCATTCTGGTTTCAGCCTCGGCATGGACGCTCGGCCTCGCCACGCGCATCATTCATCCCGGCGAGACGCCGGAAACGATCCTCGACGCCATCGTGCGCCGGCTCGGCCTGCCGGCGATGCGCGCGGCGACGCGGCAAGCGATGCGGCTCATGGGTTCGCATTTCGTGCTCGGCCAGACCATCGACGAGGCACTTGATCGCGCGCGCACGCACGCCGACGTCCGCTATTCGTTCGACATGCTCGGCGAAGCGGCGCGCACCTCTGGCGATGCGGAAAAATATTTTGCCGCTTATGCCATAGCGATTTCGGCCATCGGTGAACGCGCCGGCAATGCGGCGTTGCCCGGGCGGCCGGGAATCTCGGTCAAGCTCTCGGCGCTGCATCCGCGCTATGAGGCCATTTCGCGCGAGCGTGTGCGGAACGAACTTACGCCGCGTGTCGCCGCATTGGCGCGCATGGCCAAGGAGCGCGATCTTCAGTTCACCGTGGACGCGGAGGAAGCGGATCGGCTGGAACTGTCGCTCGACATTATCGGCGCACTGCTCGACGATCCGACACTCGACGGCTGGGACGGATTTGGCCTTGCGGTGCAGGCCTATCAGAAGCGCGCGCCCGCGGTGATCGACTGGGTTGAGGAGGCGGCCAAAGCCAGTGGCCGGGGGCTGACGGTGCGCCTGGTCAAGGGCGCTTATTGGGACACCGAGATCAAGCGCGCGCAGGAGCGCGGGCTCGCCGATTATCCGATGTTCACGCGCAAGGCGATGACCGATCTTTGCTACATGGCTTGCGTGAAGAAGCTGTTGGCGGCGCGTCCGCGCCTGTTTCCGCAATTCGCCACCCACAACGCGCTCACCGTCGCCAGCGTCATCGAGGATGCCGGCGGCGTCGAGGGTTTTGAGTTTCAGCGGCTGCACGGCATGGGCGAAGCGCTCTACGAGACGTTGCTGGCCGAATTGCCGCAAGCCGCTTGCCGCGTCTATGCGCCGGTCGGCGGCCATCGCGATCTGCTCGCCTATCTGGTGCGGCGGCTTCTGGAAAACGGCGCCAATTCTTCCTTCGTGTCGGTGGCTGCCGACCGCAGCGTTCCGATTGAGCAAATTTTGCGCCGGCCGCAAGATCGTATCGGCAGCGCGGCGGCAGCGCGCAATGTCAAGATCCCGCTGCCGCGCGATCTCTACGCCCCGATTCGGCGCAACTCGGCCGGTGTCGAATTTGGCGAACGCGCGAGCCTCGCCGCACTGCTCGATGAAATTCGCGCCGGCACAGCGGGGTCCGTCGAGGTCTCCTCGCTCATCAACGGCGTCCAACGCGGCGCCGCTCCGCGTCCCGTCTTTTCTCCGATCAATGGCGGTGAAATGGGCGGAGTCCGCGAGGCTGATGCCGCAATCGCGGCCGAGGCGATGGCGGCGGCGGAAGCGGGATTTGCCGCATGGGCGTCAACGCCGCGCGATGCGCGCGCTCAGGCGCTTGAGCGCACTGCCGCGCGGCTCGAAGCGCATCGCGGCGCGCTTCTCGCTTTGCTGCAGAACGAGGCAGGCAAGACCCTCGACGACGCGCTCGCCGAATTCCGCGAGGCGGTGGACTATTGCCTTTATTACGCCGCGCAAGCCCGGACTGCGCTTGCGGATCAGCCGATGCCGGGACCCACGGGCGAGAGCAACGTGCTGCTTTACCGCGGCCGCGGCGTATTTGTCTGCATCAGCCCGTGGAATTTCCCGCTCGCCATCTTCCTCGGCCAAATCACCGGGGCGCTGGCCGCCGGCAACGCTGTGGTCGCCAAGCCGGCCGAGCAGACCCCGCTCATTGCTGCACGCGCGGTGGCATTACTGCACGATGCCGGCGTTCCCAAAAGCGCACTGCATCTTGTCCTCGGCGACGGTAAAGTGGGCGAATATCTGGTCGGCGATACGCGTGCGGCCGGCGTCGCCTTCACCGGCTCGACTGACGTCGGTCGCGCGATCAACCGGACACTCGCAGCAAAGAGCGGACCGATGGTGCCGTTGATCGCCGAGACCGGCGGCATCAATGCCATGATCGTCGATGCGACGGCGCTGCCCGAACAAGTCGTCGATGATGTGATCGCATCGTCCTTCCGCTCCGCCGGCCAGCGTTGTTCGGCGCTGCGGCTGCTCTGCCTGCAGGATGACGTCGCCGGCCGCGTGCTCGATATGCTGATCGGCGCAGCGCGCGAACTGAAAGTCGGCGATCCGCGTGACGTCGCGACTCACGTCGGTCCGGTGATCGACGCCGAGGCCAAAGGCAAACTGGAAAATTGGATCGCCGCCATGGAACGAGCCGGCCGCGTGCGCTTTCGCTTCGACCGCGAGCGGCCACTGCCCGGGCGCGGCACCTACGTGGCTCCGACCGTCATCGAACTCGACGGCGCCCGCGATCTGAAAGAAGAAGTGTTCGGACCAGTGCTGCACGTCGTGCGCTGGCGCGCCGATGCGCTGGAGGCCCTGCTCGACGGCATCGCCCTCAATGGCACCGCCCTCACGCTCGGTATTCATTCCCGCATCGATTTGACGATCGACCGCGTCGCCATGCGCCTGCCGAATGGTAACGTTTACGTAAATCGCAACATGATCGGCGCCGTCGTCGGCACCCAGCCCTTCGGCGGCACTCTCCTGTCCGGCACCGGCCCCAAGGCCGGCGGGCCGAATTACCTGCGCCGCTTCGCCACCGAGCAGGTCGTGACCGTCAATACGGCCGCTGCCGGTGGCAATACGAGCCTGCTGGCGCAGGATGAGTGAAACTCTTTAGTCGCCTTGCCATTAACATAATCGCGACAAGATCGCGCTATTCTGATGGCAGCATGAGCGATTCGATCACCCGCCTCTACCATGCCGCGCTCGACTGCCGGTTCGACGACCCGTCGACCTCGCGGACGGCCCGGCTGCTGCGCTCGGGGCGCAGCAAGATGGCAAAAAAGCTCGCCGAAGAGGCGGTCGAGGTCGTCATCGACGCCATGCAGGGTGGTCGTGAAGCTGTCATTAAAGAGAGTGCCGATCTCATTTACAACCTGGTCGTGCTGTGGGTCGCCACCGGCGTCCGTCCCGACGAGGTTTGGGCGGAAATGGACCGGCGGGAGCGGCTCCTCGGCATTGCCGAGAAGGTACCCAAGAAGCTGGTTGATGACACCGCGCGGCGGAAGGTCGTTGTTCTCGAGGGCCGTCGCGCCCGCGCCCGCAAGCGCCGCTGATCCAGCCAATTGCCCTTGCCTCCGCAATCTCGGCTATAGCTGAACGATGCTCGACCACGTCCTGACGGCGCTCGTGTCCTTCATCGTCGCGGTGATTTCGGCCGGCGGCTATTTCGGCGTGGCCGCCCTGATGGCGATCGAGTCGGCCTGCATCCCGCTGCCGTCCGAGGTCATCATGCCGTTCGCCGGCTATCTGGTGTCGCTCGGGAAGTTCAGCTTGATCGGCGCAGCGACAGCGGGCGCGATCGGCTGCAATGTCGGTTCGACGATCGCCTATCTGGTGGCTGCCTACGGCGGCCGTGCGGCTTTCGAGCGCTGGGGCGCCTACGTTCTGATCCGCCGTGAGGAACTCGATCGCGCTGAGCACTTTTTTGCCCGCTATGGGGCCGTCACCGTCTTCGTTGGCCGGCTGCTGCCGGTGATCCGTACCTTCATCTCGTTTCCCGCCGGATTGGCGCGGATGCCGATGCTGAAATTCCAAATCTACTCGTTCATCGGCTCGTGGCCCTGGTGCTTCGTGCTCGCCTATGCGGGGGTGATGCTCGGCGCGCGCTGGAACAGCGATCCGACCTTCCGCCGCCTGTTTCACCAGTTTGATGCGGCGGTTGTGGTGGTGGTGCTGGCCGGACTTGGATGGTTCGTCTGGTCGCGTTGGCGCGAGCCCGCCCGGCGCAAAGGATAGGGCCTCTCCGGCCGTTGGATCGGAATGGCTGGCGCGGGACCGAATTCTGATCTTGCCGCTGCCCAAATTGCCCGGCAGAATCAGGCTCGGCTTGAGGGTGCAAGGGCTCGATGACGCCCGTGGGCGGCGGGGGCAACGAGTTGGGCGATGAAGGACGGCACCGAAAAGTTTGACATCGTGAGTGCGGCAAGGCCGCGCGGACCTTATCTGTTGACGGCAGCGTTGGTGTTGACCGCATCGCTGGCATCATCTGCTGTCGTACTGGCGCAGAACGCGGGACCGCAATCACCGCAGAGTGCGGGGCCACAATCATCGCCACCGCCGAACGCAGCCACGGCGGCACCAACTGCTACTCCCGCCCAACCGACCCCTCAGGCTAACGGCGCGTTTCCAACGCAACCGCCGCCCCCCGCCCAGAAACCCGGCTTCATCTATGCGTTCGGTCGCTGGTGGGACAACACACGCGGCAAAATCGACGATTTGAACAAACAACCGGGCGCCCCCGCCGATGGCGCCGCGACAGCCACACAGGACGTCCTCAAGGGCGCAGCCGAAGCGACCAAAAAGGCCGCGACCGCCATTGCGCGGCTGCCCGTGGCGCGCTTTGTCGAAGTCCACCAGCGTTGCGCAATCGCGCCTAACGGGGCTCCCGATTGCCGTACCGCGGCAGCCAAGGTCTGCCGCAGCAAGGGATTTACCGACGGACACCCGGTCAACGTTCAGTCCTCCCAGGATTGCCCGCCTGCGGTCTGGATGTCCGGCCGTGAGCCCGCCCCAGGCGAATGTCCGCAGGAGACCGTCGTCCTGATGGCCGCCTGCGATTAACTGTTACTCTTACGTTCCTGTACTCTTACGTTCCTGTATTCCTGTCCTCTCATTCCAAGGTTCTGCCTCGCCATGATGTCCGACGCCGACCGCAAAAAGGCCGCCGATATTCTCATCGCGGCGGAAAAAGAGCGCAAACAGGCCGTGCAATTGTCGAAGACGTGGCCGGACATCACCATGGAGGATGCTTACGCGATCTCCACCGAGGTGGCGGAGCGCAAGATCGCCGCCGGCGCCAAGCTCATCGGCCACAAGGTCGGACTGACCTCGAAGGCGATGCAGCGCTCCTCGCAGATCGACGAGCCGGATTACGGGCACTTGCTCGACGACATGATGATCGCCGACGGCGCACGCGTGCCGCACGAGAATTTCTGTCTGCCGCGGGTCGAGGTCGAACTCGCTTTCATCCTTGGCAAGAGGCTGCGCGGCCCCGGCATCGGTCTGCCTGACGTGCTGCGCGCGACCGAATATGTCGTGCCGGCGATTGAGGTCGTCGACGCACGGCTGCAGGATCCGCGCAAGATCTTCGATACCGTTTCCGACAACGGCGCCGCCGCCGGCATTGTCATCGGCGGCCGGCCGGTCGGGCCGCTCGACGTCGATCTGCGCTGGGTCGGCGGCATCATGTATCGCAATTCGGAAATCGAGGAGACCGGCGTCGCCGCCGGCGTGCTCGGTCATCCCGCGCTCGGCGTCGCCTGGCTCGCCAACAAGCTCGGCCAGCACGGCGTGACGCTTGAACCCGGCCATCTCATCCTTGCCGGCTCGTTCACGCGCGTGGTGTTTGCGCGCAAGGGCGATACACTGCACGCCGATTTTGGCCAGCTTGGCGGTCTCGCGATCGAGTTTGTTTGAAAGCGCGGATGGCAGACGGCAGGTGACTGACGACGGGCCATGGCTTGCTGATGAGA
>JASHVN010000088.1 GCA_030044555.1 Xanthobacteraceae bacterium
ATGTCCGCGGGCTTGAGCTTCTCGCGCAGCGATCTCACGAAGTCGCCAAGCTCGCGCCGCTGTTCGGGCAGCGTCAATGAAGTCGATGAAGTCATCATGGTGGGATTTATACCAGTTTAATATGCCATCTAAAACTGGTTTACCGTTTATGCTATGCGGTTCCGGTCAATGTCTCAGGAAGGCGGAGTCACGCGATGTCGGAGAGAAGCCACCAAGCCCGAAGCCATGAAGCCCTGGTCGGAGGCCAGTTCGGGTCGCGGGCGGAAGCCTATTTGACCAGCGCCGTGCATTCGCAGAGCCCCGATCTCGACGCGCTGGTGGCGCTGATGCAGAACCGGCGCGACGCCCGCGTGCTTGATCTCGGCTGCGGCGGCGGTCACGTCACCTTCAATGTGGCGCCGCTCGTTCGCGACATCGTCGCCTACGACCTGTCGCCGGAAATGCTCGATGTCGTCGCCCGCACCGCCGGCGAGCGCGGGTTGCGCAACGTGACGACGCGGCAGGGCATGGTCGAAAGCCTGCCCTTTGCGGACGAAAGCTTCGATGTGGTGCTCAGCCGATTCAGCGCCCATCACTGGCGCGACCTCGACGCTGCGCTGCGCGAGGCGAAACGGGTTGCCAAGGCGGGCGGCATGATCGCCATCGCGGACACCACCACGCCCGGCATCCCGCTTCTCGATACGTATTTCCAGGCGATCGAATTGCTGCGCGACCCGTCTCATGTCCGCAACGGCACGCGCGCCGAATGGGAAGCCGCCATCGCCCGGGCCGGGCTGCTGCCGGGTTCAGTCACGGCGTTCCGGATGCGTCTCGATTTCAAGTCGTGGGTGGAGCGCATGAACACGCCAAAACTTCAGGTCGAAGCGATCCGCGCGCTGCAAAGCGCAGTGTCGAGCGTCGCCACCCGCTATTTCGACACCGAGGCTGACGGGAGCTTCTGTATCGACGTCGCGCTGTTTGAGGCGGCGAAGCCGCTTGCGTGATTGTGTCGAAGTCCTACCGCTCGCGCCGCGCGTCATCAGCGCCGGCTGCTATCATACGCGATTTCGGTGCTGGCTCAGAACCATGTGAGACGGCTGCTGCAAAGCAAAGATGCCCTTAAATCGCATGGAGACCGCGAGCGCAGAGAGAATTTGAAGTCAAGGATTGCCTTCGGCAACCGCCGCAGGCGGCGGCCCCTTATGGGGCCGTCCTTGAGTTCAAATTTTCTCTGCGCTTTCCTGCTTCCATGCGATTTAAGGGAGAAACTACTCCTTGAGAGTCCCATACGAACCAAGCCAGCGCGCTTTCTTGATTCGCCCCCGACGGCCTTGTACCGTTCCGGCCCCACCCTTGCCAGCGCAAGGCTCCAGTTCTCAAAGGCCGGTCGGGCCGCAACCAGCGACGCGTATCAGATGAGCACTCCGAAACTCGACGAAGCCGCCAGACTGAACCAGCTGTCGGCCAATCCGGATTTCATGAACCTGCACGAGGTCGTCCATAAGGCCCGGCAGAATCTCAATCAGAACGCCTGGGATTACATCGTCGGCGGCGTCGAGACCGAAACGACGCTGCGGCGCAACCGCATGGCACTCGACGCCATCGCGTTCCGCCCGCGGGTGCTGCGCGACGTGAGCAAGGTCGATACCTCGACGGAAATTCTCGGCCGCAAGCTGCGGCTTCCGGTCGTGCTCTGCCCGGTTGGCTCGCTGGAGAGCTTTCATCCCGAAGGCGCCGCGCCGGTGGTCAAGGCGGCGGCCGAATTCGGCGTCGCCCACATGCTGTCGTCGGTCTGCGATCCCGGCCTCGAGGGCATCGCCCAGGCCGCGCCCGACGCCTTGCGCATGTTTCAGCTCTATGTCCGCGGCGACGCCGCCTGGGTCGACGATTTTGTCGCCCGCGCCATCGCCAATAATTATTCGGCGTTCTGCCTGACCGTCGACACCGCCCATTACAGCCGGCGCGAGCGCGACATCGCCAAGCGCCACGTCACCGGGGGACGCCGCCGGGCCTCGGGCCGCGAATATCAGGCCGCGCTCGATTGGGGCACGGTCGAGCGCATCAAGACGAAGTTCAAGATTCCGCTGGCGATCAAGGGCATCGCCACCGGCGAGGATGCCAAGATCGCGCTCGATCACGGCGTCGATTTTGTTTACGTCTCCAATCACGGCGGCCGCCAGCTCGACCACGGCCGCGGCTCGACCGACGTGCTGCCGGAGGTCGTCGAGGCGGTGGCCGGCCGCGCCAAGATCATCATCGACGGCGGCTTCTATCGCGGCAGCGATATCGTCAAGGCGATCGCGCTCGGCGCTCACCTCGTCGGCCTCGGCCGCATGCAATGCTACGGCCTCGCTGCCAATGGCCAAGCCGGCATCGTGCGCATGCTTGAGATCCTGGAAGACGAGGTGACGCGCGCGATGGGTCTCCTTGGCGTCACCAGCCTGGGCAAGCTTGATCCGTCCTACCTGCACGCTGCGACGCCAACCCATCCGCCGCACGTGTTCAGCGCCTTCCCGCATCTGGAGATCGTGCCGTATCGGTATTAGGCGCGTCGCCGCATGTCCGAAACCGGCGTCAGCTATTCGGTCTCTGCCGGGATAGCGCGCATCGCGCTCAACCGGCCGCCGGTCAACGCGCTCAGTCTGGAGACGATCCGCGCCATCGTGGCCGGACTGCGGCACGCCGCGGCTGACAACGACGCGCGCGCCGTTGTGCTGGTAAGCGACGTTCCGCGCCGCTTCTGCGCCGGGCTCGATCTTACGCTGCTGCTCGGCCGATCCGGCGAAGAGGTGCGGCAATTACTGCAGGCGCTTTACGTCGATCTGCACGACGCTCAGCACGAGCTCGGCAAGCCGTCGATCGCGGCCGTCAATGGCGCCGCACGCGGCGGCGGCATGACGCTCGCCATCTCCTGCGACGTCATCCTCGCCGGCGTGGGCGCAAGCTTCGGCTATCCGGAAATCAATATCGGGGTGCTGCCGGCCATTCACTTCGCGCACCTGCCGCGGATTGCCGGCCGCCATCGCGCCTTCGAGCTGCTGTTCAGCGGCCGCAGCTTTGACGCACAGGAAGCGCACGATCTCGGCCTAGTCGGCAAGATCGTCCCCGACGCGCAACTCGATGTCGAAGCCGACAGGCTTGCCGCACAATTTGCTGCGAAATCGCCAATAGTGATGGGACTCGGCCGCGCCGCGTTCATGCGGCAGAACGATGCCGACTATCGGCGCAGCGTCGCCAGCGCGGTGGAGGACTTCTGCAACGTCGTGACCACGGAAGCGGCCCAGGAAGGCATCCGCGCGTTCGTGGAGAAGCGCCGGCCGAATTGGTGATCCAGAGCGGAATATGTTTTCTTTGAATAGTCATTCCGCTCTAGCTTATTGTTGGAGCATGATCTTTTCCGAAAAACCGGCACCCACTTTTCGGGATCATGCTCTAAGAAACAACCAGGGAAGGACTTAATGAACCTGCAACTCAGCATCGGCATCACCAACAATCCGCGCACCTGGCCGATTCTCGACGGCACAGTGAAGCCGGACGGCATCGATCTCGTTCCGACGATACTGCATCCTTCCGAACTGTTCTGGCGTCAGCTGCATTTCGCCGAATTCGCGGTTTCGGAAATGTCGTGCTCGTCGTTCATGATCGTGACCGGCCAGGGCGACCCGCGCTTTGTCGGCATTCCGATCTACACCACGCGGCGCTTCTACCACACCCACATTCTGGTGCGGCGCGACGCCCGCATCGAAACGCCCGCCGACCTTAAGGGCAAGCGCGTCGGCGTGCCGGAATATCAGCAGACCGCGGCCCTGTGGGCGCGCGGCGTGCTGCAGCACGAGTTCGGCGTCGATCCAAAGGACGTCGAATTCTGGATGGAGCGCACGCCCGACAAGAGCCACGGCGGTGCCACCGGCTTCCAGCCGCCGCCCGGCGTCACCGTGAATCAGATTCCCGCCGACAAGAGCCTGGGCTCGATGCTGCTCGCGGGCGAGCTCGACGCCGCGCTGCATTATCTCTCCGGCAACAATCTGGTCGATCGCAGCCGCGCCGATCTCATCAATCATCCCGACTTCAAATATCTGTTTCCTGATTCGGTCGCCGAAGGCATCCGCTATTACCGCAAGACCGGCATTTATCCGATCAACCACCAGGCGGTGGTCCGCCGCGACATCTACGAGAAGGAGCCGTGGGTGGCACAGAACATCCTCAAGGCCTTCATCGACGCGAACGAAGTCGCCAATGCTCGGCGCCAGCAGCATGTGGACTATCACCTCGCCGCCGGCCTGATGTCGGGCGACGCCAAGACGCCGCTGGTGCGCCACGGACTCGCGGCCAACCGCAAGGTGATCGAGACCATCGCGCAATATTCGCTGGAGCAGGGTTTGACGAAGCGGCTCATCAAGATCGACGAGCTCTACGCGCCGAACGTGCTGGAGTCGTGATCAAACATCCTCCCTCGCGAAAGCGGGGGAGGGGGACCACGCGAAGCATGGTGGAGGGGGCGCCGAAAGCGGAGCTTCTCTTTCGTAGCAAGTTGATCGTCTCGGGCGACGCCCCTTCCACTATCCTTCGCGCTGCGCGCTACGGATGGTCCCCCTTCCCCGCTATCGCGGGGCAGGATGATCTATGACTCGGCCGCCTGCGCCTTAGCGGAAGCGTCGATAGCCGCGCCCGAAGCAGCGAGCGCGTCGATCTCGCTCTGGGAAAAGCCGGCCTCGCGCAAAACCTCGAAACTATGCTCGCCGAGCCGCGGCTGCAGGCGCTGCGATGTCATGCTGGCGCCCCCAAAGCGCACCGGCAGCTCCGTATGAAGGATCTCGCCCTCGCTCGGATGCGTCACGCGCTGGAAAAAACCGCTGGCGGCAAGCTGCGGATCTGAAAAAAGATCCTCGAGGTTCGACATCCGCGCCGCCGGGACTTCCAGTTCGCGCAACAGCGCGAGCCACTCGTCAGTGCTCCTGCCGGCGATGCAGGCGCCGGCAATCTCATACAGCGCGACGATGTTGTGGGCGCGTGAGGCGATCGTATCGAAGCGCGGATCGCTGAGCATCTCCGGCTTGCCCACCGCGCTCCAGAACTTTCGCCAGTGCGCCTGCGTGTAGGCCATCATGCACAGATAGCCGTCCTTGGTCTGGTACGGCCGCCGCCACGGCGCGGTCACCCGCGTATAGCCGAGCGGCCCGAGCGGCGGCACGAAATTGTGCCCGAACAGATGCTCGCCGAGCACGAATGCCACCATCTGCTCGAACATCGGGATTTCGACGAACTGGCCGCGCCCGCTGCGCTCGCGCGCGAACAAGGCCGCGGAGATCGCGCCGGCGATGGAGAGCGCGCAGGTCTTGTCGGCGAGGATCATCGGCGCGTAGCGCGGCTCGCCGGCCATCTGCGCCATCAAGGCGGCGATGCCCGACTGGCCCTGGATCACGTCGTCATAGGCGGGCTGCCCGCTATAGGGGCCGCCGTCGCGATAGCCGTGCAGCGCCGCATAAACCAGACGCGGATGTTTCGCGCACACGCTTTCATGCCCGAAGCCCAGCGCCGCCATCTTCTGCGGTCGCATCGAATGCACCAGCACGTCGGCGGTCGCGATCAGCCGCCACAACGCCGCTTTCGCCGCCTCGATTTTCAGATCGAGCACCAGCGAGCGCTTGCCGCGGTTGAGCCCCATGAACAAGGCCGCCATGCCGGGCGAGCGCGCCGGGCCGGTGTGCCGCGGCGCGTCGCCCTCCGGCGCTTCGATCTTGATCACGTCGGCGCCCATGTCGGCGAGCGTTTGCGTCGCCAGCGGTCCGGCAACGACCGAGGTCAGATCGAGAATGCGGACGCCGGCTAGCGGTCCAGCCATGCATGTCCACTCATGTGTCGCTCCGGATCATGCAAACGCCGGCATCACTTCGCGCGCGAACAGGCGCATCGACTTCTGCGCTTCGGCGATAGGGAGCGTGCCGAAATTGATCTGCAGCGAAGCCTGCTCGAACTTGCCGATCTTGTCCTCGAAGCCGCGAATGATCGTCTTGATCTCGTCGGGCGTGCCGACCAGGGCGCCACGCGCCTCGATCTGGCTCTCCAGGTCGAAGTTCTTCATCCGGCTGATCGACTCGTCGTAGCCCTTGTAGTCCTTCGACGCGGTGCCTTGGGTCCACTCGCCGGCCGATTCGAACAGCGCGACGAAATAATCCTCGAACTGCTTGCGCGGAATTTCGCGCGCCTTCTTAGGATCCTCGTGACAGAACATGTGAAACGCCACCATCACCTCGCCGTCGCCGGGATGGCCGGCGTCGCGCCAGGCCTTGCGATAGACCGGGATCAAATCCTTCAACGGCCCGATCGGGATCGACATGAGCGCATGGCCGGCGCGGCCGGCGAACTCGAACGAATCCGGCGTGCGCGTCGAGGCGATGTAGAATTTCGGCCGCGGCTTTTGCGTCGGCCGCGGCAGCGAGGTGATGTTGTCGAAGGAATGAAATTGCCCGTGATGGGTGACGTTCTCCTTCGTCAGCAGAAGCTCGATCTGCTCCAAGCCTTCGCGAAAGCGCGCGATCGACTCGTCGGGCGAAATGCGGAAACGGCGGAATTCATGCGGCAGGAACGCGCGCGCGAAGCCGACGTCGAAGCGGCCGCCCGAGATGGCATCGAGCATGGCGATCTCGCCGGCAAGCTTGAGCGGATTGTTGAACGCGGGCACCACCGCGCCGGTGACGAGCCGCATCTTTTTGGTGCGCTGCGCGGCGGCCGCAAGGAACAGGATCGGATTGGGGCTATAGCCGCCGTAGCGCTCGAAATAATGCTCCACCGAACGCGCGTGCGAATAGCCAAGCTCATCCGCCTCCTCGGCAATGTCGAGGCTTTCGGCGAAATAGTCGGCGGCCGATTTGTCCGCCGGCCTGAAATTGGGAAAAAACTGCACTCCAAACCGCATCACCCGCTCCTTCAACTCTCTTAAACCGGCGCATTGACGTGAACGTCAAGGCCATGCGCCGCAACCATGGCGCCGACCTGATCGCTGCGGCCGATATGGGCATTTACCACAGCGCCGATATCGCGGTGCAATTCCTCGGCGGTCCGCTCCGCTTTCGGCTTGATCTGGGCGCTCAGATAAGCGCCTTCGGCGCGGTTGAGTTCGACCAGCGCCTTGCCGAACGGCAATTGCATGCGCTGATAGCGTTCCAATCCGCGATCGAGATTGCCATGCCCGCTGCCATCTCGGGCATGGCGAATGCTGTCGGCAAGACAGGCGGCATCGAGCGCCGCCTTGGTGGTGCCGGCGCCAGCATGGGGACGCGCCACGAACGCTGCATCGCCGGCAAGAACGGCGCGGCCGAACACCATCTGCGGCGAGGCCAGATCGTAGATCGGCTGAAAGAACGGCGCGCTGCGGGCGAAAATTTCCGCAACCTGCGGCGCGATGGACGCTCTGGCGGCGGCTTTGATGCGTTCGACGACATCGCGCCGGATCAGCGGCGGCGGGATGCCGGCGGCATGATGACGGCCCTGCGCATCGGTGCAGATATCGGTCAGCGTGTCGCGGTCGACCGGCCGGTACCAGACGATATTGTAGGCGCGGTGGCCAACTGCGGTATCGTTGTCGCAGCCCGGCACCGCATAGCTGATCAGTTGCTCGCCCTCGGGCAGACAGAAGGCATAGAGATCGACCATCTCGCGCCACAACTCGACCGGCACATCGGCTTCATCGAGCACCGAGCGCCACGCCACATAGCCGGCATAGCGCGGCTGCACGTCGGGCAGAAATTGCGCGCGCACCGCGGAACGGATGCCGTCAGCGCCCACCAGAAAATCGCCACGTTCGCTGGTGCCGTCGGCAAAGAATGCGGTCGCGCCGTCTGCATCCTGCACGACACGGGTCAGTCGCTTGCCGAGCCGATAGCTGCGCGCCGGCAGTGCGTCCAACAAGGCCTGATAGAGCCGCGACCAGCCGCTCAGCGTGCGCGCCGTCGGCCGCTCGACGATGATCTTGCCGTTACGGTCAAGGCAGACCGCCCGCGTCGGCGTGATGCCCATCGACTCGTCGAAGTCGATGCCCGCGCGCTTGAGAACGCCAATGAGCTGCGGATGCGTGCCGAGCCCGACGCCGCGGCTCGCCAATTCCTCATCATTGCGCTCGAACACCACCGCGTCCCAGCCGGTAGAACGCAACAGATGCGCGGCAATCAGCCCGCCCAGCGAGCCGCCGATCACAAGCGCGCGTCTGGTCATGCGTCATTCCGGGGCGCGCCGCAGGCGCGAGCCCGGAATCCACAACCCCAAAG
>JASHVN010000089.1 GCA_030044555.1 Xanthobacteraceae bacterium
GCCGCCCAGAGCGATATCCGCGATCTGAAATCGAACCTCGACCGCGTTGCGCGGCGCGAGGGGCAAAAAGCCGCTGCCGCGAAGGCCGATTTTCTCGCCAAAGTGAACCACGAAATCCGTACGCCGCTCAATTCGATGATCGGTTTTGCCGAGGTCATCATGGCCGAGCGTTTCGGCTCGATCGGCAACGAGCGCTACCGCGAGTATCTGAAAGACATGCACGCGGCGGGCACTCACATCGTGTCGATGCTCAACGATCTGCTCGACCTTTCCAAGATCGAGACCGGGCAGCTCGATCTCACGTTTGCTGATGTCGACCTCAACGATCTGACGCAACAATGCGTCAGCGTCATGCAGCCACAGGCGAACCGCGCCCGCATCATCATTCGCACCGCGCTCACGCCGGGATTGCTGCAAGTAATGGCCGACACGCGCTCGCTGCGCCAGATCGTTATCAATCTGCTCGCCAACGGCATCAAGTTCACCGGGCCGGGCGGCCAGGTGATCGTGTCGACTGCGATCGGCGACGCCGGCGAGGCGCTATTGCGGGTGCGCGACACCGGCGTGGGCCTGCGGGAAACGGACGTGGAGGCGGTGCTCAATCCATTCCAGCAGGCCATGTCGTCGATAAGCTGGGGGTCTGGCGAGATCGGTCTCGGGCTGCCGCTGACCAAGGCGCTTGTCGAGGCGAACCGCGCCATGTTCAATATCAAGAGCGCGCCCAATTCCGGCACGCTCATCGAGATCGCATTTCCCCGGGGCCGCCTGGCCGCGCAGTGACGGGGGCGCGGAGAGGGCGGCGGTCGCGCGAGCTCATCAGCAAATGATCCTCAAGGGTCCCGGCCACGAATCCGACACAGAGGCTAAGCAAGTTTCGCCCTTACCTGCCATCTGTTCAGTCAACTGGCCCCGTAACATCGGAAAACGCGTCCTGTGACCGCGGCTAAAGGCTTAAAGCGCGTTGGGATTGCCGTTGCCGGCCTGGCGGCGGCGGCCTTTGTCACGTTGGTCGGGCTGTCGTTTCTCATTCCGGCGTCCGCCATACGCGATGGGGTCAAAAAGGAGATTCAAGACGTTACCGGCCTTGACCCGAGATTGTCCGGCGGCATCTCGGTTTCGCTTTTCCCGCACGCCTCGGTGAGCTTTCGCCACGTGCAGCTCGGCGATAGTGACGGCGCCGAGCCGGCGGTCGTGGCCGACGAATTGAAGGCGCGGCTGCGCTATTTTCCGCTGCTCGCCGGGCGGATCGAGATCGCCGACGTGACCTTGGTGCGGCCGACCATCAACGTCACCTTCGCGGCCGATGGGCACTCGAATTGGTCGGGGCTCGCGGCCTCGCTGGCGCGCGCCGTCGAGCCAAACCCGGCACGCACCGCATCATTCTCTGAGATCGGCATCGTTGGCGGCACCGTCATGGTGCGCGACGCGAGGAAGCCGCTCGCTGAGCGCCTCGGCAATGTGGATTTTCAGCTGGCCTGGCCGTCGATTTCCCGCAGCTTCGCCGCCAACGGCCAGTTTGTGTGGCGCGAGCAGACGGTCGCCGCCAGCCTGACACTGAGCGACTTTCTGGCCGCGCTCACCGGCCAGCCTTCGGGCGTAAAGCTGCGGCTCACGTCTTCCCCGCTCAACCTCGCTTTCGACGGCACGGCGAGCAATCGGCCGGCGCTGAAGATGGCAGGCACGCTCGACATCGATTCACCCTCGCTGCGCGACGCCCTGTACTGGACCAGCGGCAGCCGGGTGCCGTTCGGCGGCTTCGAGCATTTTGCGCTGCGCGCACAAAGCAGCGTCGAGAACAATGCGATCTCGCTCACCGACGTCGACGTCGAGCTTGACGGCAACAAGGCCGAAGGCGTTCTCACGCTCGCAGTCGACGGTCATCGCGCCGTGGAAGGAACGCTGGCGGCGGACGCGCTCAATCTCACGCCCTATGTGGGCGGCGTGCGCCTGATGGCCAGCAATGAGCGCACCTGGGACCGGTTGCCGATCACGCTCGACGGCCTGGCCGACTTCAACCTCGATCTGCGTCTGTCGGCGGGAAGCATCAAGGTCGCCAACGCCGAACTGGGGCGCACGGCGGTTCAGGCCAACATGAGTGACGGCAAACTCGACGTGACCATTGGCGAATCGCAGACCTTCGGCGGTCTCGCCACGGGCTCGTTTGGCGTCGGCACCGCCAATGACGGCGTCGCAGTGACCTCGCACCTGCATTTCGCCGACGTCGATCTTGCCAGTTGCCTTGGTCAGATTTTCGGCGTGCACAAGCTCGAAGGCCGCGGCACCTTGACCTTCGACATCAACGGATCGGGCGGCTCGGTGTGGGCATTGACGCGCACGCTGAGCGGAACGGCAAACCTCGTAGCCACTGATGGCGCGCTCTCCGGTATCGACATCGAACAATTGCTGCGGCGGCTCGACAAGCGACCGCTCTCCGGCAACGGTGATTTCCGCAGCGGGCGTACGCCGTTTGACCGCCTTGCTCTCGACCTCAAGATCGACCAGGGCATCGTCTCGGTCAGCGACTTGCAAATCGCCAGTCCCACAGTGCGCGTTGGGCTTGGCGGCCAGGCTTCCGTGCCGACGCGCGACCTCGATCTCCGCGGCACCGCGACCCTGGTCTCGACCGGCAGCGACAGTGAGTTCAATTTGCCGTTCGTCGTTCAGGGACCTTGGGAAAACCCAATCATCTTGCCTGACGCATCGAGCCTGATCCAACGCTCGCCGGCGGCAGCACCCTTGCTCGACGCGGTCAAACGGCATTCGGCGGGCGATGCCGTGCGCTCAGTGATAGATCAATTGTTCGCCGCTCCGGCCGCTTCGTCTACCCCGGTTACAACATCTCCCGCGTCGGCAACGAGCACATCTCCCGCATCGGCAACCACCACGTCGAGCCCGCGTTAGGGCGACGGCGTTTTCCGGCGCTTGATCTCATTCCATTTTGTCGGAATGCGCTCCAGCGCTGCCGCGAGCGGCTAAGGCCGTGCCGGCGTTCCCCTGGCCCCGGTGAGCTTGGCCAGGGCCGAGGCGGCCAGCACCGCTATGCCGACAACCCCGATGAAGATGCTGCACACTGCATTGATCTCCGGCTTCACGCCGAGGCGGACCTCGGAATAGATACGGATCGGCAGCGTGGTGGCGCCCGGCCCGGTGGTGAAGCTGGCGATCACCAGGTCGTCAAGCGACAGCGCAAAAGCGAGCATCCAGGCCGCCGCAATGGCCGGCGCGATCAGCGGCAAGGTGACGCGCCAAAAAGTCTGCAGCGGCGGCGCGCCAAGATCCATGGCCGCCTCTTCAAGGCTCATGTC
Source organism: Xanthobacteraceae bacterium (assembly GCA_030044555.1). Classification (GTDB taxonomy): domain Bacteria; phylum Pseudomonadota; class Alphaproteobacteria; order Rhizobiales; family Xanthobacteraceae; genus BOG-931. The sequence continues at coordinate 3,306 of JASHVN010000089.1, forward strand.
GAAATCAACGAGCCGCGACTGGACGATCACGGTGACGAAGCACGTCGCCATGGTCGTATGGGCGATGACCAGTGTCCAAAAGCCGCGATCGGCCGCGACAGCGACAAACAACAGCAGCAGCGAAAGGCCGGTGAT
>JASHVN010000633.1 GCA_030044555.1 Xanthobacteraceae bacterium
CGAGATCAGGCGGGGCGGAAAATCCATCACGCTCGGCGGCGACAACGCGGCGTCGAGCAACGTCATCTACGCCACCATCGCCAAGGATGTTTTGGGTCTCAACGTCAAAGTCGTGAGCGGCTATACCGGCGCCGCGCCGCTTTTTCTCGCCATGCAGAGCGGCGAGATCGACGGCCAGGTCGTCGGCTACAGTTCGGTGCGAACGGGACAGCGGGGCTTGTGGAATCAGCACGCGTTTCGCGCGCTGATGCAGTTCGGCAGAAAAACGCGGCTTGCGGATTTCGCCGACATTCCGACCGCATACGAGTTCACCAACGATCCGGCGGCGCGCGCGTTGCTCAATTTTGCCGATCTGCAGTTTTTCATCTCGCTGCCGTTTGCGGCGCCGCCCGGCGTGCCCGCGGAGCGCGCCAAGGCGCTACAGACGGCCTTCATGGCCATGTGCAAGGATCCGGACGTGGTTGCCGCCGCGGAAAAGCTCGGCATCGACATGAGTCCAATCGACGGCGCGACGGTGCGCGACGCGATTACCAACGCCGCCGCCACCCCGCGCGAGGTGATCGACCGCTACAATAAGCTTGTGGGGAGGAGCCGGCATTGACGGTTGCGCGGCGCGGCGCGACATTGTGCGCCGCTGCGAACCGACGCGTTATCGGGAGTTAATCATGCCTTACACACTCGCAAATTTCTGTTCCGAACTTTCGGCGACGCTGAAAGCCAAAGGGCAAAACGGCCTGCCTGACATCGCACGCAAGCTGACAGAACTTCTCAACAATCCCGATTTCGTTGCCGAGACTTTTTCCGAAGACACGCCGATCGGCCGCCGCGAGCTTTGGCACGATCCGCAGACCGATGCCTATGTGCTCGCCCACGTTCAGGAAGGCGGCAAGACCGGCAAGCCGCACAGCCACGGCGCCTCCTGGGCGATCTACGGCACGGCCCGCGGCGTCACCGAGATGATCGAGTGGCGCCGCGTCAATCCCGCAACCGATGCGGGCGCCGTCCTGGAGAAGTCGCGGCAATATGCACTGGGCCCGGGGCAAACCCGCGGCTACGCGTCCGGCGCCATCCACTCGACCGCCCATCCACAAAAAGCTTGGGTGATCCGAGTCACCGGCACCGACCTCGACACCATCCCGCGTTACCGCTTCGACGCCAAGACCGACAAAATTCTCGAACACGTCTGAGCGTCGGCGGCGCGCCCGCGCTTGCCGCACGGCCTGCAGCAAGGTCCCGGCGGACGCCTGCGCGCGTCCGCTAAGTGTTTAAGATTTATAATCTATTTCTGGATATGGCGGGAGCGACGGGGCTCGAACCCGCGACCTTCGGCGTGACAGGCCGACGCTCTAACCAACTGAGCTACGCCCCCGCGGACGCGCTGCGCAATTAAGGCCCTGCCCTCCGCAAGTCAAGGATTGAAGGCTCAAATCGACCCTCTTGATGCGCCTTGAACACGCCACAGAATGCCCCGACATAGGGGAGCACCACCGAAAAACATCGGTGGAATCGGCAAAACAAGCGTGGTCAGGCTCAGCCGAATCGTCTAACCCATCATGGCGAGGGTCGTTTTTCGCCCGCCAATGCTTCATCGAGGAGGGTTTTATGGCATCCAAACCAGCCACTACCGTGACACTCAAACACCTTGCGGCAAATCTCGCCGAAGATAACGAGCTTTCGAAAAAGCAGGCCGAAGCCATCCTTGGCGGCTTTGTTGGCGACATCGTCAAGCACCTGAAAAAAGGCGAGCGCATCCGCATTGGCGGCCTCGGCATTTTGCAGGTGAGAAAGCGGGCGGCGCGCATGGGCCGCAATCCGGCAACCGGCGAACCGATCCAGATCAAGGCGAGCAAAAAGGTAGCCTTCCGCCCCTCGAAAGAACTCAAAGAAGCGATCTGAAGCCGAACGACGGAATCGGGCGACAGACGACGGAAGTGAAGACTTTCCGTCCCAAGACTTTCCGTCTTCTGTCATCCGTCGCCGGTGTGGCGGGTTTGCCGAGCCGTGGCGAGTGGTAAGTCATTCGAACCGCCTTCGCTACGCTTCGCTGGGGCACCTTCTATCGCTTCGTGAGTGGAGGCTGGTGGGCGGTGACGGGCTCGAACCGCCGACATCCTGCGTGTAAAGCAGACGCTCTACCAACTGAGCTAACCGCCCTCGCCCCGACATGTATCGCCGCGCGCCCTCACCGCGCAAGCCTGAAGCACGTGCGGGCTTTCGCAGCGGTAAAAACCAGCCGGGATGGGTCAACCGATCTGAATTGCGCGAATCTGACTAGAGCGGGATGGGTTTTCTTTGAATCATTATCCCGCTCTAGCTTATTGTTGGAGCATGATCCCTCGGGTCAAGCCCGAGGGCATGCCTATCCGAAAACCGGTATCCACTTTTCGGGATCATGCTCTAGGCTTTCCCCGAACTAGGCTTTCCCCAAAACATCGGGCCGGATGCCCACCGAGGAGGAACGATGTACCGCATTCCGGCTCTCAGTCTGGCTTTGCTGCTCGCCAGCGCGATCGCCGCCCTGGCGCAATTCCCAGCGCAACCGGCGGCACCGCCGCTTCCAGGCAACGAGAAGGAACGCGCCGCATGCCATCCGGACGTTGTCAGGTTCTGCCAGGCCGAGCTTAAAGCGAATCAGGACGACGTTTTTTCGATCCTCGGCTGCCTGCAGCGCAACCGCTCAAGGATCAGCCGGGCCTGCCAAAACGTGCTGGCCGCAAACGGCAAATGAATCGTCTGAAGTGAACGCCCAACAGGTGAACGCCTGAAATGAATCCACCGCCGGCGCCAGCCGCGGCGTTCCGACCAGGACGCAGGGCCATACGCGAAGCCTAATGCTCGTGAGTGGCCGCGCCGTCCTCTACAATGTCATCCTCTGCATCGTCCTGCAGATTCGACGCGCCGCGCGCGACATGCTCGGCGAGGCGCACCCATGATTGAGCCAAGGTGAGCCAAAGCGCCTTGTCGTTATCGTCGTCGCTGCGCTGGGCCATCGCAACGCATTCCTCCGCGTAGCGGCGGTGATCGTGGGCAGTCCCCATCGCATTCCCCTTAACGTACGCAACACCGGGTGGGATATCAGTCTGCAAGTTCGGCGAGGGCACGATCAGCTGATGGCCGAATGCGGGCAAAACGGGCGTCAATGAAGGCGGCAGCTGATGGCCGCGCTAGGCGCATAGCCTGACGCGCAAAAATTCTGTCATAAATCAGCGGAATGCAGCACCGTTTAAATATTCTTGCTAATTTACTAATGCAATATGCATATATTTCCTAGCTGCAATGCAGCAATTTATTGTGCATCGCAACCAAGAATCACTATATCTGGGCCAGATTTCCGGCGAACGCCGGGGAAAGGACCAAGATGCTCACTTCTTTCATCCGCTATGTCCGTACGTGGCGGGAATACGGGACGACAGTTCGGGAACTTTCGAGCCTCAATGACCGTGAATTGGCCGACCTTGGGATCACCCGGTCGGATATCCCGCACGTGGCCTGGCAGCACGCACGCACCAGGTGACTTCATCGGCCGCCTCGACCCCGAGGCCGCTTAGCATGCGCCCGCCCTCGCGGCGGGCGCATGCTTTTTGTGAAGGCTACCCGCCGGCGGGCTGCATGCCCTTGGATTTGATAATGGGAATCGCATGCGGACCGGAGAGGAACTTGACCAATCCGCTCGCCGCGGCGGGATTGCCGGCCT
>JASHVN010000634.1 GCA_030044555.1 Xanthobacteraceae bacterium
CGACATCTCAGAACCTGCACCAATTGCCGCCGAACCAACCGGCGGCGGAACTGCCACCGCCGGAGCAACACCCGGCACTCCCGGCGCGCGAGCCGCGGACAGAAGCGGCGGAGTAGCACACCGTCCTGTCTATATTATCGACGGCAGCCGCACGCCCTTCATCAAGGCGCGCGGGCGACCCGGGCCGTTCACGCCGGTCGATCTGGCCGTGCAGTGCGGGCGGCCGCTGCTGTTACGTCAGCCGTTCCCGCCGGACGCCTTCGATCAGGTGATCCTCGGCTGCGTCAATGTCATCGCCGACGAAATGAATCCGGCGCGCGTCGCCGCGCTCCGCCTCGGCATGGGCGAAGCGATGACCGCCTTCACCGTGCAGATCAATTGCGGTTCCGGCATGCAATCGATCGATACCGCCTACCGCTATATTCGCGAGGGCGTTTCCGATCTGATCCTGGCAGGCGGCGCCGAATCGCTCAGCCACGCGCCGCTGGTGTTCAGCCGCAGCGCGGTGAATTGGTATGCGCGGCTGTTTGCGGCGCGCGGTTTCGGTTCAAGGCTGCAGGCATTTCTCGGCCTCCGCCCGTCCTTGTTCAAACCGGTGATCGGGCTCGAGCGCGGGCTCACCGACCCGATCACCGACCTCAACATGGGACAGACCGCCGAACTTGTCAGCCATCTGTTTCACATCACCCGCCGTCAGGCGGACGAATACGCCGCCGAGAGCCAGCAGCGGCTGGCGGCGGCGCACAAGAGCGGTCACTTCGCCGGCGAGATCGAGCCGGCCTTCGCGCGCGACGGCAAGGTCTTCGATTACGATGACGGCGTGCGTCCGGACTCCACCGCCGACACGCTCGCCAAGCTGAAGCCGGCATTCGAGCGTCCATGGGGCAAGGTAACGCCGGGCAACAGTTCGCAGATCACCGACGGCGCGTCGTGGGTCGTTCTCGCCTCGGAGGATGCCGTCAAGACATACAAGCTCACGCCAAAGGCCGTCATCGTCGACAGCGAATGGTCTGCGCTCGATCCCTCGGTCATGGGCCTCGGCCCGGTCTATTGCTCCACCGCGATCCTCAAACGCCACCAGCTCGCGCTCGGCGACATCGAATTGTGGGAGCTGAACGAAGCCTTCGCCGCACAGGTCCTGGGCTGTCTCGCGGCTTGGCAGGACGCCGAGTTCTGCCGCGACGCGCTTGGCCTCGATGCGCCGGCCGGCTGCATCCCGCGCGACCGGCTCAACGTTGATGGCGGGGCCATCGGCGTCGGCCACCCGGTCGGCGCCAGCGGCAACCGCATCGTGCTGCATCTCATCAACGCCATGAAGCGGCTGGGCTATAAGCGCGGCATCGCCACCGAATGTATCGGCGGCGGCCAAGGCGGCGCCATGCTGATCGAAGCGATCTGACAGGGACGCCGATGAAAAACGCGCAACACCCCAAACCCGTCCTGGCCATTCTCAACAGGCGCAACCTCGAGCTTGGCCCGTTCGTGATCGACGAGGCGCCGCAGGAGCCGGGGCCTTACGTCCATTGGCGCACGCGCGCCGACGAGGACGGCACCGTCTGGCTCCTTTTCGACAAAAAAGATTCAAGCGCCAACACGCTCTCCGAAGAGGTGCTCACCGAGCTGAACGCGATCCTGGAAAAACTCGAACAGAATCCTCCATCAGGCCTCGTCATCCGCTCGGCCAAACCAGGGGGCTTCATCGCCGGCGCCGACATTACCCAGTTTCGCGGCGTGACCGATGTGGCGCAGATCGAGAGCCAGCTTACGCGCGGCCACGCCGTGCTCGACCGGCTCGACCGCCTGCCGGTGAAAACGGTCGCGGTGATCCACGGCTACTGCCTCGGCGGCGGGCTCGAAGTGGCGCTCGCCTGCGATTATCGCATCGCCATCGATGATGCGAGCTTCGGCTTTCCCGAAATCCTGCTTGGACTGCATCCCGGCCTTGGCGGCACGGTGCGGCTGCCGCGCCTGATCAATCCGACGGAGGCCATGACGATGATGCTGACCGGCCACAGCGAGCGCGTCCGCCGCGCGCGGCGGCTCGGCCTGGTCGACGCGGTCACACAGGAGCGTCACGTCCGCGCTGCGGTGCGTGCCGCTGTCAGCGGCGACATGAAAAAAGCCAAACAGGGCTTCGTCGGCTCGCTGCTCAATGCCAAGCCGGCGCGCCAGCTGCTGGCGTCGCGGATGGCGAGCGAGGCGGCCAAGCGGGCACCGCGCGCGCATTATCCGGCGCCTTACGCGCTGATCGATCTGTGGGTCGAGCACGGCGGCAATGCCGATGCGATGCAAAAGGCCGAGATTTCGTCCTTCGCCAAGCTCCTCGTCGGCGACACCGCGCAAAACCTCGTGCGCGTGTTTTTCCTGCGCGAGAACCTCAAGAAGCTCGCCGATGGCAAGTGGGACGGCAAGCGCGTGCATGTCATCGGCGCCGGCACCATGGGCGGCGACATCGCCGCCTGGTGCGCCTGGCAGGGTTTCGTCGTGACGCTCGGCGACACCAGTCAGAATGCGATCGGCGGCGCCATCAAGCGCGCGGC
>JASHVN010000635.1 GCA_030044555.1 Xanthobacteraceae bacterium
CTTCGAATTGTCGATCGAGCCGCACCGGGTGGCGAAGATTTCCGGCATCGGCTGCTCGTCGAAGACGCCCGACTACTTCCTCGGCAATTCGCACGGCTTTAACTCAGTGCATGGCCGCATGCCGTCGGTGCTCACCGGCGCCAATCTCGCCAACCGCGACCTGATCTATCTCGGCGTTTCCGGCGACGGCGATTCCGCCTCGATCGGCTTCGGCCAGTTCGCCCATTGCATGCGCCGCGGCGTCAACATGGCGTACATCGTCGAGAACAACGGCGTGTACGGCCTCACCAAGGGGCAGTTCTCCGCCACCGCCGACCGCGGCTCGAAATCCAAGCGCGGCGTGGTCAACACCGACAATGCCATCGACATGGTGGGCATCGCCTTGCAGCTCGGCGCGAGCTTCGTCGCCCGCTCGTTCTCCGGCGACAAGAAGCAGCTCGTGCCGCTGATCAAGGCCGCGATCGAGCACCAGGGCGCCGCCTTCATCGACGTCATCTCGCCCTGCGTCGCCTTCAACAATCACGCCGGCTCGACCAAGAGCTTCGATTATGTGCGCGAGCACAACGAGGCGGTGAATTTCCTCGACTTCATCACCGGCCGGTCGCCGATCCATGTCGACTATGCGCCGGGCACGGTGGAAATGGTCTAGCAGCACGACGGCACGGTTCTGGCGTTGCGCAAGCTCGATGCCGAATACGATGTGCACGACCGCCAGGCCGCCATGAGCTTCCTGCACCACCACGCCGCCAACGGCCAGATCGTCACCGGCCTCCTCTACGTGGACGAGGAGCCGCAGGATCTGCACGCCCATCTCAACACCGTCGAGGCGCCGCTCAACACGCTGTCCGAGAAGGAGCTGTGCCCCGGCTCGACGGCGCTGGAAAAGATCAACGCCGCGCTGCGGTGACTGATACCGTCATTGCGAGCGAAGCGAAGCAATCCGGCTCTGCGCGAACCGACCCTGGATTGCTTCGTCGCTTTGCTCCTCGCAATGACGGCTTGGCTACAAAGTCTTCAGCCACGGCTTCGTGGCGGCGAGGTCCTTCACCACCTCCATCATTCCCCTGGGCGGTTCCAATGTGATGCCCAGCGGCTTGCCGGTCTCCAGCACGCTCTTGAGACTGGAAAGGATCGCCGGCCAGCCTCCGCGTCCGCCCGCGAGCAGCGCGTCGGGCACATCCCACGAATAGGATTCCGTCATCGTCAGTTTGACGGCCTCGCCTGCCGGCGCGATGTCGTAGGTGACAAGGCAGGGCGGAAATTCGCGCAACTCCGGCACCCATTCGACCAGCCATGTGGTAGCGAGCCGGCGCGGCGGCGACCATTCGACCACCTTGCCCTTCACATTCACCCGGCCGTCGGGAAAGCGCGCGACAAAGTCGCCGCCGACCTTCGGCTCGATCTCAAGGCGGCAGCCATGGAAATAGTGCGGGGACAGTGCGGGATCGGTGAGCGCCTGCCAGACCTTCTCGGGCGCCGCGGCGATGTAGATCACATAGACTGTCTTCGGCTTGAACGTGCTGATATCAATCATTCGCGTGGCTGGCTTATTGTTGGAGCATGATCTTTTCCGAAAACCGGTATCCACTTTTCGGGATCATGCTCTAGGTTCCCGCCGGCCAGCGGCGCGTGGCCTCAAGCGGCTCACCTGTTTCCAGGAGACTTTTCACGCTGGCAAGAATGGCGGGCCAGCCGTTCGACACCGCTTCGATCAGTTTGGATTGCGGCCGATCGATATCGTGGGTCAGCGTGAGCTTGACCATGTCGCCTTGCTGCTCGAGCAAATAAGAAAGCCGCGAATGCCCCTCGTCGCGCAGCTCCGGTATGAATTCGTTGCGCCAGGTCAACACCAGCCGCCGGTAGGGCTCGCATTCGACGATCTCGCCGGAATCGCCGACGCGCCCGTCCGGAATCATGATGCGCCAGGGGGAGCCGACTTTCCAATCCGACTCCTGCCAGGTGCCGGCCCAATATTGCCGGGTCAATTCGGGCTCGGTAAGCGCCCGCCAAAGCTTCTCGCAGGTCGTTCGGATATAGGTCACATAGACGAACTTCGGCTTGTCACTCATCACGCGCCTCCAACGCTTGCTTCATGTCGCTCAGGGCCTGCAGCCGCCCGCGTTCGAACTTTCCGATCCAGCGCTCGGCGATCTCATGGATCGGCACCGGATTGAGGTAGTGCAGCTTTTCCCTGCCCCGCCGCACGGTGGCGACGAGATTGGCCTCCTCCAGAATCACCAGATGCTTGCTCACCGCCTGCCGCGTCATGTCGAGGCGCGCACACAATTCGCCGAGTGTCTGGCCGTTCTCGGCGCGCAGCCGGTCGAGCAGTTCCCGCCTGCTCGCATCGGCCAGCGCCTTGAACACCGCATCCATTCAATGATCCTCGGCCACAATACGCAACCATTTGGTTGCCTGTCAAGGCAAATAAAAAACCGCGCAAAAATCGACCTGATTTGATCACGCGGCGGATTATTGCAGGCACGCGCCCATGTACTGCGTGCTCCTGCTGCCCGGCACGTTGTAGAGGCGCTGCTGAAAGGCGCAGCGCGAGGCGCG
>JASHVN010000090.1 GCA_030044555.1 Xanthobacteraceae bacterium
GATCTCGGCGAAGCTCATGACTGCGCGCCCGCGACAATGTCGAGCCATCCGGAGAGTACTTTTGATCCGACGTCGCGGACTGCCGGGCCGAGCGTGCGCGCCTCTTCCCGCAATTGGCGTGGATCGATTCCCGCCTTGTTGAGTTCAACGGTGTGGCCGACCAGCCAGGCCTCGAGCCGCGCCGGTTGCGTCTCCAGATGAAACTGCAGGGCGAGTTGCGTCGGCGCGCGCGCGAAGGCTTGAACAGGACAATGGGGCGTCGAGGCCAGGCGTTCGCAGCCGGCCGGCAATTCGCAATTGTCGCCATGCCAATGCAGCACCGGCGCGCCGCCGAGCGGCGCCAGCGCCGAGCGTTTGCCGGCCTCGCTCAATGTCAGCGGCGCATAACCGATTTCCTTGACCGGCCCCGGCGCCACACGCGCGCCCAATGCCGCCGCTATCATCTGCGCGCCGAGGCAGATGCCGAGGATCGGTTTGTTTGAGTGAACGCGCGCGGCGATAGCGGCGATCTCGTCGACAATAAATGGATAAGTTTCAGTTTCATACACGCCGATGGGGCCGCCGAGCACGATGACCAAATCCGGCGCGATCAGAGTGTCGGCGTCGAACGGCTCAACGCCCGCGTCGTGATAGCGAACGTCATAGCCGCGCGCGGAAACGAGCGGACCTAAAAGTCCCAAGTCCTCGAAGGCGACATGACGAACCGCAACACAGCTTTTGGTCATCGACCGGATTACTTCGCAAGCGCCGCGAGCTCTCCCGGCAGCGCGTAGGCCCATTGGGTAATCGATCCGGCGCCGAGGCAGACGACGTAATCACCCGGCTTTGCCATGCCGGCAACCAGGCCCGCAAGCTTGTCGGGAGCCTCGAGCGGGAGCGGCTGGCGGTGTCCGTGGTTATGCAGACCTTGCACCAGGGAATCGCGGTCGGCGCCGGCAATCGGCGCTTCGCCCGCCGGATAGACCGGCGCGACAATGACCGTGTCGGCGTCGTTGAAGCAGGTGCAGAATTGCTCAAACAAAGCGGCGAGCCGCGTGTAGCGATGCGGCTGCATCACGGCGATGACCTGCCCTTTGGTCGATTCGCGCGCCGCCCGAAGCACCGCGGCGATCTCGACCGGATGGTGTCCGTAATCGTCGATGATGGTGACGCCGTTCCAGGTGCCGGTGCGGGTAAAGCGCCGCCGCACCCCGCCGAAATTGGCCAGTGCGGTTCTGATCACGTCATCGCCGATGCGAAGCTCGCGGGCGACCGCGATTGCGGCTGCGGCGTTCAGCGCATTGTGCCGGCCCGGCATCGGCAACGCGATCTTCTCGATCTGGTGGACGTGATTGCCGGCGCGATCGCTGAACACGATTGTGAACAGCGAGGTTCCGCCGGCGTGCGAGAGATCGACCAGCCGCACCTCCGCTTGCGGATTTTCCCCATAGGTGACGACCCGACGATCCTCGGTGCGGCCGATGAGCGTCTGCACCACCGGATGGTCCATGCACATGACCGAAAATCCGTAGAACGGCACGTTCTCGACAAAGGCGCGAAACGCGTCCTGCACTGCCTCGAAGGTCTTGAAATGGTCGAGGTGCTCCGGATCGATGTTAGTCACAATGGCGATATCGGCAGGAAGCTTGAGAAACGTGCCATCGGACTCGTCGGCCTCAACCACCATCCACTCGCCGGCGCCGAGCCGCGCATTGGTGCCGTAGGCATTGATAATGCCGCCGTTGATGACGGTGGGGTCGAAGCCGCCGGCGTCGAGCAGCGCCGCCACCATGGAGGTGGTCGTGGTCTTGCCGTGGGTGCCGGCGATGGCGACGCAGCTTTTCAGCCGCATCAGCTCGGCCAGCATCTCGGCGCGGCGCACCACCGGCAAACGGTAGGAGCGCGCGGCGAGAAGTTCCGGATTGTCCGGCTTGATGGCCGAGGACACGACCACGACCTGAGCCCGCGCCAAATTCTCGGCGGCATGGCCGATCGTGATGGTCACGCCCTTGTCGCGCAGCCGCTTGACGTTGGCGCTTTCGGCCTGATCGGAACCCTGAACCGTATAGCCGAGATTCACCATCACCTCGGCGATGCCGCTCATGCCGATGCCGCCGATGCCGACGAAGTGCACCGGACCGATGTCGCGCGGCAATCTCATGGATACTCCCAGACTGGAAACAGTGACACGAACCTACTTGTTTGCACCGCCTGCCGCCACTTTGAGCACCAGATCGGCCAGGCGATCGGCCGCATCAAGCCGGGCGACCGAACGCGCCCCCGCCGCCATCGCGGCGAGCCGTTGCGGCGAAGCCGCAAGCGCCGCAATCTCCTCGGCCAGAAGCTGCGGCGTGAACCTCTCCTGTACCATGCGGATAGCGCCGCCCGCCCGTTCCAGCACTCCGGCATTGGCGAACTGGTCCTGGTCCAGCGCATGGGGAAGCGGTACCAGAATTGCGGGGCGGCCGATGGCGGCGAGTTCGGCGACGGTCGAGGCGCCGGACCGCGACACGATCAGATGGCTCGCCGCCATGCGCGCCGGCAGATCGCCAAAAAACGGCGCGACCTCGGCGGCAACAGAAAGATCGGCGTAAGCCTCGCGCACGCGCGGCAGATCCTCCTCGCGCGCCTGTTGGACGATAGCAAGTCGGGCGCGCAGCGAAGCGTCGAGACGCCTGATCGCGGGGGGAACGATCTTGGCCATGACGCGCGCGCCCTGGCTGCCGCCGAAGATCAAAAGGCGCAAGCGATCGGACGCGGCAAGGTCCGGATAAGGAATGGAGGCGGCAGCGACAACGGCCGGGCGCACCGGGTTGCCGGTCAGTGTCGCCTTGGCGGCTACCTTGGCGGCCAAAACCGGCTCGCTGCCGAACAGGTCGGGGAAGGTGGTGGCGATCGCCGTGACGCGCGGCGCCAGGAAACGGTTGGCCCGGCCGATAACAGCGTTGGCGTCGTGGATGAGGCTCGGAACGCCGCGCCAGGAGGCAGCCAGCACCGGCGGGAGGGTCGGATAACCGCCAAAGCCGATCACCGCCGCCGGCTTGAGCCGCCCTATCAAAGCGTACGCCTGAAGCAAGCCGAGACCGAGCAGCGATGCTGTCCTCGCCACGGCGAGCGGATTGCGGCCGCGCAGCGTAGCGCTCGCTATGACATGGATCGCGTCTTCGGAAATGGCGCCGCTATAGCGTGCCGCACGCCGGTCGGTGGCGAGATGAACGGCAACGCTGCGCTGGGCAAGCGCCGCCGCCAGGGCCTCGGCCGGGAAAAGATGGCCGCCCGTTCCCCCGGCCGCGACAAGAACCGGCGCCCGGCCGGGCGCCTGCATCACAGCCGGCTCCCGGCGATTACGATATCGCCGGGAAGCTGCGCGCGCGGCCGCTCGCGCGTCAGCGCTACCAGCATGCCCATGCCGTAGGCGAGCGAGATCAGCGAGGAGCCGCCGTAAGAAATGAACGGCAATGTCATTCCCTTGGCCGGCATCAGGTGCAGATTGACCGCCATGTTAATCGTCGATTGCAGTCCGAACAGGATCGCCAATCCGGCCGCCGCGAAACGGCAGAACGGATCGTCGTTGCGCATCGCCTTGAGCAGCGCGCGGATGACGATGAAGGCAAACAGCGCGACCAGAATAAGGCAGAGCACGATGCCGAATTCCTCGGCGGCCACGGCAAACACGAAATCGGTATGGCCTTCGGGCAGGATGCGTTTGATCGTGCCCTCGCCCGGGCCGCGGCCGAACCAGCCGCCGCGGATGAACGATTCAGTAGCGATATCGACATTGAACGAGTTGCCTGACGAGGGGTCGAGGAAGCCCTGGATGCGCTGGGCGACGTGGGGCACGGTATAGAACGCCGTCATCAAGCCGGCGCCGGCGGTCGCGGCAAGCCCGATAATCCAGATGAAGCGCATTCCCGCCATGTAAAACAGCGAGCCCCAGACCAGTGCAATCAACATGGTCTGGCCGAAATCGGGCTGGATCACCAATAAGGTGACGACGACGATCAGCAGCACCAAGGCGATGAGATTGGCCGGCATTTCCGGGCGCTTGGCCGACTCGCCAAACAGCCAGGCGATCAGAACCACGAAAGCCGGCTTGAGAAACTCCGACGGCTGGATGTTGACGCCGAGGATCACCAGCCAGCGCCGCGCGCCTTTGATCTCGGCGCCGAAATAGGGCGTCAACGCAACCAACGCCAAACTGACCACAAAGACCACCAGCGCGACCTGCCGGACCTCGCGCGGCGACAGAAACGAGGTGGCGATCAGCACGGCGGCGGCGGGAATGAGGAAAAGCACCTGGCGGTCGACGAAATGGAACGGATCAAGCCCGATGCGCGCGGCGACCGGCGGACTTGCCGCCAGGCAGAGCACGATGCCGCCGAGCATCAAGGCCGCGAGCGCCGCCAGCGTCGCCCGGTCGACCGTCCACCACCATTCGTTAAAGGCCGTGCGTTGCGCGCGGGTACCCATGAACCCCTACCCCGGACGTCTGGCCTACACGTGACACCGCGGTGGTTTAAAGGGGATTAAGAATTCACCGAAGTGATCCCCGGCAGCGCCCGCACCAAAGCGCGGAAGGCGTCGCCGCGCACTTCGAAATTGCGATACTGATCGAACGAGGCGCAGGCGGGCGAGAGCAGCACGACCGGCTCGGCCGCGGCGGACGCCTCGGCGTCGCGCGTCGCCGCCGCCAGTGCCTTGTCGAGGGTGCCGTCGATTTCGTGCGGCACCTCGCTCCCCAGCGTTGCGGCGAAGTCCGCTGCCGCCTCGCCGATCAAGTAGGCCTTGCGGACGCGCGGGAAGAATTTGCGCAACGATTCGATGCCGCCGGTCTTCGGCTTGCCGCCGGCGATCCAGAAAATGTCGGCAAAGCAGGCAAGCGCCTGCGCCGCCGAATCGGCATTGGTCGCCTTGGAATCGTTGACCAGCAAAACCCTGCCGCGGCGGCCGACTTGTTCCATGCGATGGGCGAGCCCCGGAAACGAGCGCAACCCCTCCTGGATCGCCGCCGGATCGAGCCCGAGCGCCAACGCTGCGGCCGCAGCACAGGCGGCGTTCTGCGCGTTGTGCACGCCGCGCAGCGAGCCGATGCCGGATAGGTCGGCTATGAGCTCGGTGCGTCCGCCGTCGGCGCGAAAAATGTTTTGCTGCCTGGCATAGAGCCCTTCGGACAATTCCTGGCGCACGCTAATCCGCGTCACGCGCCTGCCGGATCGAGCGCGCCGGTCGGCAATGTCGCGGCACCATTCGTCATCGACGCCGACGATGGCGGTGCCGTCCGGCGGCACGCCGGCGACCAGCCGCGCCTTGACCGCGGCGTAGTGCTCCATGGTGCCGTGACGATCGAGATGATCCTCGGACAGATTGATGAGGATGCCGATCGAAGGATCGAGCGAGGGCGCGAGATCGATCTGATAGGACGAGCACTCGATGACGTGAACGCGCCTGGCGCCCGGCGGCAGCAGCGACAGAACGGCGGTGCCGATATTGCCGCCGATCTGCGCGTCCATTCCGGCCGACGCCGCGAGATGGGCGACCAGGGCGGTCGTGGTCGATTTGCCGTTGGTGCCGGTGATGGCGACGAACGGCGCGGCGGGCGCGATGGCCGCACGCTCACGGCAGAACAGTTCGATATCGCCGATTATGTCCACGCCGGCTTGCTGCGCGAGCGCAACGACCCAGTGCGGGCTCGGATGCGTCAGCGGCACGCCGGGCGCCAGCACCAAAGCGGCGATTTTCGACCAATCGGCGGCGCGCAGATCGGCGGTGGGAATGCCGGCCGCGCTCGCCTTCGCCACGCTGTCCGCATGGTCGTCAGCGCCGACGACATCGGCACCGCCGGCAAGCAGCGCGCTGGCGCTCGCCAGCCCCGAGCCGCCCAGTCCAAACACCGCGACCTTTTTGCCGGCGAAGGTCGTGATCGGGATCACGATGAATCTACCTGAGCTTCAACGTCGACAGCCCGGCAAGCGCGAGCACCACCGCGACAATCCAGAAGCGAATGACGATTTGCGGCTCGGTCCAGCCAAGCTGCTCGAAATGATGGTGGATCGGCGCCATCTTGAAAACGCGTTTGCCGGTCAGCTTGAACGACACCACCTGCACGATGACGGAGACCGCCTCGAGCACGAACAGGCCGCCGATCACCGCCAGCACGATCTCGTGCTTGGTCGCCACCGCCACGGCGCCGATCATGCCGCCGAGCGCCAGCGAGCCGGTATCGCCCATGAAAATCGAGGCTGGCGGCGCGTTGAACCAGAGAAAGCCGAGGCCGGCGCCAACCACGGCGCCGCACAGGACCGCAAGCTCGCCGGTGCCGGCGACGTAGTGGATCTGCAGATAATCGGCGAACACCGTGTTGCCGGACAGATAGGCGATCAGGCCGAAGCTTGCCGCGGCGATCATCACCGGCACGATGGCGAGGCCATCGAGACCGTCGGTGAGATTCACCGCGTTTCCCGCGCCGACGATGATGAACATCGCGAAGATGACGAAAAACCAGCCGAGATTGATCGCCAGTTCCTTGAAGAACGGGAAGACCAGCGACGTCGCAAAGGTCGGCGCCGTCGGCACTTGCGCAAGCTTGACCAGCGCAATGCACGCGACCCCGGCAATCAGCGTTTCGATCGCGAGCCGCGCGCGCCCGGGAAATCCCTTGTGCGCTTGTTTGGTGACTTTCAGATAGTCGTCATAGAAGCCGACCATGCCGAAGCCCAGTGTCACCAGCAGCACCACCCAGACATAGGGGTTGGCGGGATTCGCCCACAGCAACGTCGACACCAGCATGCCGGAGAGGATCATCAGGCCGCCCATGGTCGGCGTGCCGGCCTTGGTAATCAGGTGCGATTGAGGACCATCGGGCCGTATCGGCTGACCCTTTCCCTGCAAGAGGCGCAGCCGGCCGATGATGTAAGGGCCGAACAAAAAAACAAAGAGCAGCGCCGTGATGATCGCGCCGCCGGTGCGGAACGTAATGTAGCGGAATACATTGAGCACCGAGAGCTTGTCCGACAAGCTGATCAGCCAATAAAGCATCGTATCAACCTTGCGCGGAGGCGCTTTCGAGCGTGTGGTCTTCGTGCCTGGCTTCGACCATATCCTGCCGCGGATACGTGCGCTGCAGCGCCTTGACGA
>JASHVN010000091.1 GCA_030044555.1 Xanthobacteraceae bacterium
AACAGCTTCAAGGGTGACTTCACGGGCCCGATAGAGCCTGCGCGCGATGCGCAAGGCCGTATCGACGTTCAAGGCACGATGCAGGCGATCACCACCATCATCGAAGCCTGGGTGCGCGAGCATCCGGAGCAATGGCTGTGGCTGCATCGGCGCTGGCGGTGAGGCCGTTCAGGCCTCCGTGACATTCGCACCGCTAGGGAACCCTCCAGACCCGATGCGTAAATGCACGCCTATCTTGGCGGCGCGACGGCAACATTGCCGGGCCATCCACGATTTGCCGCGCCGCCATCCGAACTCGCTGCGGCGAGAACTTCATTGATCGTCCAGGCCTGCAGTCGCGGAGTCGTGTCGATGTTGAGATGAGTGATCTCCGGGTCGGATTTAAGGTTGACGTTGGTCAGCGACCCGCGGAAGCCCGGTCCTCGCCGCATCTCGAAGTAACGCGTGAAATTGAGAAGCCGGGAAACGTTCTTTGGCGCATAGTACGTGTCCGTGCTGTCGAAGGTGACGGCCAGCGCCACCGGGACGTTCACGTTGTTAAGGTAGTCGGTGATCTTCATCACCGAATTGGCGCCCAGCGAATGACCGATGAGGATAATCGGATTGTCCGTTCCGGCCTGGTAAGCCGCGGCTGCCTGTGCGGCGACACTCTGCCATTCGTCGAAGTTGTGCACCGTCGCATGGATGCCGCGGCGCTTGAGCGTCTTGGCCATTTCATCCATGCCGAGCGATAAGAACGCAAAGATCCCATGAAACAGGTAGACATGGGGCTGGGCTTGGGGCCGAGCTTGAGGCCCAGCTTGCGCCTGCGCTGTCCACGAATGAAATCCGAGCGAGACAGCGGCCAGAGCCGCAATAAGCCCGATGGCCGCAGCGCGCCGCAGACTATTCATGTTGTCCGACCTTGCAAAAGTACGCCAACGGCGGAATTCGCCTTAAAAATTCCATTTGCATCAGAAAATCCATTTGCATCAGAAAATCCATGGCATGACCCGTGCGGTCCGGCGCATGTAGTCGCGGTATTCGTCGCCAAAGGCGTTGATCATCATCTGCTCCTCGCGCCCCACCCTGCCGAAGAACAAGGTGCCAAAACCCACCAACCCGGCGGGGCCCGCGATCCAATTGGGCAGCAGCAGAAGCTGAGCGACCGCCATAAGCCAAAAGCCGCTGTAGATCGGATGCCGCACACAGGCATAGATGCCGGCTGTCACCAGCGTATGATGATCGCGCAGTTCAAGACTTAACGACCAGTTGCGGCCAAGCTCGCGGTGGGCGCGGTGCATCAGCCAGAGCGAGCCGGAGAAGACAGCGATGCCGAGATAAGTCTGGGCCGCTATCAGCGGATAATCGGCGAACCGCGGGAACCCGGTTGCCAGGTAGATGAGAGGCACGATTCCGAGGCCGCTGAGCGAGCAGACGAGCAGGACGGTTTCGCGCACGTCACGCGCCGAGTATTGCACCGGTGTCTTGCGCGAACGCCGGTTCGGCCGCCACCAATGGATGCACCAGGCCGCACCGAATGCGAGCCAGATGATTTTCGACACCGCCGGCGTCATCGGCTCTGCTCCGTCGCCTCCGCGAAGGTCGCCGCCATTTCGCGGACGCGTTCGATGAAGGCCCCGTCCGCCGCAAAAGCCGCAACCGCGCGATCGGGATCCGCGGCCCTGTCGGCGATCGTCAGCGGACCGCAGCACAGCATATAGTAATCGTAAGAGTAGCGCCGTTCGTTGCCCATGACGAACTGGCGGTGGATGCGCAGAAAATTCAAGCGAAACCGCCGATAGGTCGCTTCCTCCAGCATCTGCCGAATGTAGACGATTTTTATGATCGGCTTACCGGTCGGCGGCAGACCGAGAGCGGCAACCGGATCGACCTTGTATGTGCTGATGATGTCGACCAGCGCCTGGAACTCCATCCAGAAGACCGCCGGATCATGCGTCACCCTTTTGACGGCGTCGCGGAGCCAGGCTGCCTGCGGGTGCAACGCGATTTTGAGCAAAGACGAGCCGCTCGAGACAAGATGGATCGGCTTGCCGCGGCGGCCGAGTTGCGGATCGAATTGCAGCGCGCGGTCGATGACCGCGAGCGCAAGGGGCACGCCGAGGCTGTGACCGTGAACGACGATCTCATCGGCATCGGTCTCGCGTACAAGGCGCACCAGCGCTCGCGCGAAAAGGTCAAGCCGCTCATCGAGCTGCGGCCGCGCACGATGCACCATGCCGCGAGCGAAGCACCAATCATCGAGCGCATGCCGCAATTGCAGCGCCGGCCCGAGAATCCGCCACAGCAGCCCGAAAACGGCGACCGCAAGCGCCGGCCCCCAAAGCGCGAAATAGGCAAAATTGGCGGCTCTCATCAGCGCGAACGGCAGCAAAATCGACAGCCCAAGCATTCCACCGAGGACGATGAGAGGATAGAGCGCGAAAAGGCCGTATCGCCATGCAACGGCGAAATATCTGAAGACGGTGCCGGTGACGATGAATTCCAGCAAAGCGGCAACGCCGAGCGGAATGCGCCGCCAAGCGCTGACCGTCATGTCGGCGGCAACCATGTCGTGCCAGCGAAACTCGTAGAAGTCGGTCGTCACGCGCCAGTTGGGCCCGCAGGTTTCGATCGTCCAGCTGGCGATGAACCGATCAATGACTTGCGGCGAAGAAACCTTGCTCTCGGCGTTCCAGGTTTTCCGGAAACGCGCCATCTCGCGGACAAAGCGGCGATGGCCATGATCGAGTCCGACCGGTTCATAACCCAATAGCTGGACGAAGCAACGCCTGCGGACGAGTCCCTGCGCCATGAAATTCCGCCATGAAATTCCCTTGGCCCCTCGTTAGTCAACATGCCGTTGCCGATCAAGCAAGAGGCTCGGTGCTCGGTGCGCGGAACCGAAGATCGCAAGTCGCCCATTGCGGGAACATATTGACTTTCCCGTGGCCAAAACAGTTCAATCTACATGCGGACTTGCCGCCGGCTGATTTTGCCCAAGTTACGGTCAAACTTGCAGCATAGACCATCTGCCGACTTGACAGACGTGCGAATGCCTCACCCCGCCGGTACTGCGCGTGGTGCTACAGCGCGGTGTCAGCGGCGGCTATCAGCGGGAATGGCCGACGCATGAATGACGCGACACGCAACAAGTTGGCTGGATTCTGCGATAGCGGGGTCGGCGGCGTCCGGCGGCGCCATGTTATCTATCTGTCGGGCTACGATCCCCGCGGCGCGCGGGGTTATTTTGAGCTGTTCCGGCGCTCCTGCAATCGGTTTCAGCGGCTGTGGCCCCTCGGGCTGAACCTGAAGCCGCTGAAAATCGACTCTGACGATTTTGCGCATTGGCGCGTGGATCTGCACGGTCCGAACTGGAGGGTCGCGACGGAGTACGACTTTGTCCGCATGGAAACCTTTATTCGCGCCGATATGGCGGGGCCGACAATGTGGCAAGCGCTGCGCGCGCTGGGCTGGTGCGCCGGCGATGTGGTGAGCGGCGCCCAATTTCTGATTTTCCGCGCGTCTTGGCGTTTCGCGCTGCATCTATTGTATTTTCAAGTGCTGGCGCTCGCCTGGGTCGCTGTCGCGGTTGCGGCAGGAGTCCTGGCCGGCTACGCACCGATGCGCCATTTCGGTTTTGCCGCGCCGGCCAGCATCATCGCCACCGTTATTATCGGCTTGATAATGCTCGTTGCGTTGCAGCCGCTGGCGCAGCGCTGGCGGCTCATTCAGATCAGCGCTTGCTGGACGACGCTGCGGCGCTTCGGCCGGGGACGGGAGACATGGATCGATCACGTCGTAACGTGCGGGGCACGCCGCCTCATTGCGGCCGCGCGGAAAAACGTGGCCGATGAAATCGTGCTCGTCGGCCATTCGACCGGCGGTGCCATCGCTCCGGCGATCATGGAGCGCGCACTGACGCTTGATCCCGATCTCGGCGAGCGCGGACCGCGCCTGGCGCTGTTGACATTGGGTTCGGTGATGCCGGCGGTCGCGTTGCATCCTGCGGCGCGCAGAATGCGCGCCATCGTCGCTAAACTGGCCACTGCAAAGAATCTCACTTGGATCGACTGCCAGTCGCGCAAGGACGTCATGTGCTTTGCCAATTTCGATCCGGTTGACGGCATCGGTGTCGATGTCGGGCAACAGCGATGCAATCCGCTGCGCTGGGGGGTCAGTTTTAAGGACATGATTGCGCCCGAGGCGTACAACCGCTTCCGCTGGGATCATTTCCGCGTGCACTACCAATATATCTTGGCCGGCGACCGGCCGGCGCCATACGATTATGTTTTGCTCGTCGGTGGACCGATGCCGATCGCCCAATGGCCGGCCCGCAATCGCGAATTCATGACGGCGCTGCTGCAGAATGAGGCGATCCCCGGCGAGCGCCGCCTTTGCGACACGATCGTCGGCACCGCTTTGTGAGGGTAGTGTCAAAACCCATAAAGCACGCCGCTTTGATCCACGACCACGCAGAAACGATTAGAGAGAGCCGTCGATCGCAATGGCTGAAAGGGCTTCCGAGGTAATGATGATGTCAAGGACTTCAGCCGCTACGCGGTGCGCGAAGCGCGCCCTTGACATCATCATTGCCTCGGAAAAAGGCTGGCCATTGCGATCGACGGCGGAAAGCGACTGGGGCTTATGAGTTTTGACCCTGGTGTCCCGCTAATCCGGTGTGGCTTTGGTTCAGAAGTCCGCATAACGCGCCGCGGCAATAATGATGCGGACTTCTGAACCGCCACACCAGCAGTATGCGCCCATTCGCGCGCCGAGTGCAGAATGTTGAGAAGCAGAATGTTGACAATATGAGCGCGGACGCCGACGGGCCTCGCAGCGCAGGCACCGAGCCCGCGCGCTTGACCGGGATTGCGGCGCTCCGTTGGGTGCTCCGCCTCGTTCGTAACCCGCTGACGGCCGTGCGGCATTGCTATGACGAATTCGGTCCATTCGTGCTGCTCGCCGATGTCTTGCCATTCTACCGACATCCACGCGCCATCCTGCTGGACGTGCCTCTCGTCCTCATAGCGGGCGCCCCTCTTCATCGGGAGATCCTCGAAGATCCCGCCACATGGCGGCCGGTCAGCCTGCTGCCGGGGGGACCAAAAAATTCAGCCGCCCGGCGGATGGCGGCAGGTCTCATGCGTATGAATGGCGACCGGCATGCGCACTACCGCAAAATGCTGGCCGCCCCGTTGCGCCGGACCAGCGTTGAAGAGATGGGCCCGCGAATGAGCCAACTCGCCGAAGCCGATATTGCGGCGTGGCCGGTAGGCGAGACCATCGAACTCTGGCGTTGCGCCCAGCGGGCGTTGCGCAGCATCACGCTCGGATTGTTGTTCGGCGGCGAGGACGACGAGAGCCGTGCGATCGCAGAGATGGTCGCAGATCTCACGGCGCAAAAATGGGCGTCGGGGTCGCTGGCCTTTCCGCTCAATCTCCCGTTCACGCCGTATCGGCGCATGTTGCGCGCTTCTGCGATGCTCGAGGACCGCATACTCACCTGGGCAAGCACAAAGCGCGGATGCGACGATAAACACGATCTCGCCGCACTCATCGTCAACCGGCCTGATGCCGATGGACAGCCGGCCAACGAAGCGACCATCGCCGGGCACATCCCTTCGCTCTACGCCGGGGCGACGGAAGCCGGCCAAAGCACGCTGTTCTGGACCCTGATCCTGCTGGCGCAGCACCCGCGCGTCGCCGGCCAACTCCTGCGCGAGCTTCGCGAGCGGCTCGGAGACGACGTGCCCTCAATGCAGGCAGTTCAAGAATCTCCGTTACTCGACGCGGTCGTGAAGGAGTCCATGCGCCTCATTCCGCCGGTACCGCTGCAAATGCGGGTGGCGCAGGAGGACACGACGCTCGCCGGTCATCGCATCGCCAAACATAGCCGCGTCGTGCTCGGCACTTTTCTGACCACGCGAATGCCCGATCGCTATCCCGAGCCCGACCGCTTTCTGCCGGAGCGTTGGTCAAGTATCGACCCGACACCATTTGAGTATCCGGTATTCGGCGCCGGCCCGCGTATTTGCCCCGGTTATTGGTTCGGCCTCAATGCAATCAAAGTAACACTCGCCACGATTCTGACGCGCTATCGCATCGCCATCGAACCCGGCACCCGTATCGATTACAGGATTCAGCCGACCATACGCCCGACCGGACCCGTACGCGCCGCGCTGCATCGCCAGGACGGAGCGTTCGCGGCGACACCGATCCGCGGCGCCATCCAGGACATCGTGCGGCTTTAGGATTGTCTCGACCCAGCCCGCGCATACCAACGTGAACTCATGCCGCACGAGCAAAAGCCAGCAGCGACGGTCGATGCAGACGAAGTTGCGCATTTTTCGCATCTTGCCGGCCAATGGTGGGACCGGCGCGGCCCGCTCAAGGCCTTGCATAAATTCAATCCGATCCGTGTCGACTATGTCCGCGATCGGACCGCGGCGCATTTCGGTCGCGAGCCGACGCGACCCGACAGCCTTGCCGGATTGCGCATTCTCGATATCGGATGCGGCGCTGGAATTCTCTCCGAACCGATTGCGCGGCTCGGCGCGACCGTCGTTGGCGCCGATCCCGCACAATGCAACATTGCCGCCGCCAACCTTCACGCCGCAACGCAAGGCCTGACAATCGACTACCGCTGCACGACCGCCGAGACGCTGGCGGCGGCTGGCGAAGCGTTCGACGTGGTTCTCGCCATGGAGGTCATCGAGCACGTCGCCAATGTCGGCCTGTTCGTCGGCCTCACCGCCAGCATGGTCAAACCCGGCGGGCTCATGGTCTGCGCAACCTTCAGCCGCACTGTAAAAAGCTACCTGCTGGCGATCGTCGGCGCCGAGTACATTCTGGGCTGGGTGCCCCGAGGCACCCATCAATGGAGAAAATTCATCACCCCGAATGAACTTGAGACCGCGCTCGCCCGCGGCGGGCTGCAAGTCATCGATAGAACCGGCGTGATCTACAAGATTTTACGGCACCGCTGGCGGCTCTCCACCGACATGGATGTCAACTACATGATCGTGGCTAAAAAGCCGGCATAGGAGAGCCCGCGCAGATTTTAGAGCATGATCCCGAAAAGCCTGCCCTCGAACTTGATCCGGGGGTGGAAACCGGTTTTCGGATGCCCTCGGGCTTGACCCGAGGGATCGTGCTCAAACGAAAAATCTAGACCTTGATCCGATTCAATCGAATTGGATCAAGGTCTAGTCAAATCGCTCACGCTGCGCGCAGCTGATGTCCGGCCGAAGACGCGACATACACGCAAATTCCAGTCGACAAGGCGCAGCAAAAATCTGCTATCGTGCAACTTGTGAGCAAGGCGCGCGCCCGCGAAACCGACGCGCCAACACCATAATTCGCGACAGTTCAGGGAGGACGTCAGCATGAGAAAATTTGTTCTCATTGTCGTCGCTGCCGCGACGGCACTGTTCAGCGCGGCGCTCTATGCCGAGGATTATCCGACGCGGCCCATCACGTTCGTCAATCCGTTTGGCGCCGGCAGCGCCAGTGACACGCTCTGCCGCATCCTCGCCGACAAGCTCGGTCCCGCGATCGGACAGCCCATCGTCGTCGAGGACAAACCCGGCGTGGATGGAGCACTGTCGGCGCTCTTCGTGCATCATCAGCCGGCGGACGGCTACACGCTGCTGATGGCCACCAACTCGCCGCTCTCCGCCGATCCGTTCCTGCACAAGAACGTCGACTACGATCCGATCAAGGATTTCACGCCGGTCACGCGCATCGGCAGCTTTACCCTGATGCTGGTGGTCAATCCGAAGCTGCCGATCCATTCGGTCAAGGACTTGGTCGCTTACGCCAAGGCCAATCCGGGCAAGCTGTCGTTTGCCAGCGGCAACACCGCCGGCATCGTTGCCGGCGACATGCTGGCGAAATGGGCCGATATCAATCTGATCCATGTGCCCTATAACAGCACGCCGCCGGCGCTCGAGGACATCATCGCCGGCCGCGTCTCGATGATGTTCGCCGATTTCACCACCGCCATGCCGCACGTCAAAGCCGGCGCCCTTCGCGCGCTGGCGGTGACGCGCATCAAGCGCAGCTCATTATTCCCGGACTTGCCGACGATGGATGAAGCCGGCGTCAAAGGCTTCAATCTCGATGCCTGGGCGGGTCTGGTCGCACCGGCGGGCACGCCCCCGGATATCGTGGCGAAGCTCAACAAGACGCTGCGCCCGATCATCGACAGCCCCGACGTGCAGGCCAAGTTCAAGAACGTCGGCTTCGAGGGCTTCTCCTCGACGCCGGCGGAGCTGGGCGATTACATCAAATCCCAGCTCGTCGAATGGAAGACCATGGTTCAGCAAGCCAATATCCAGGCGGATTGATCGCCAGAATCGCGAAGGGCCTCGGCGCGTGACGCAAGCGCCGAGGCTGGCTTTGACTGGTCTTATTCGCCGGTCTTGATCCGCGTCCACATCCGGTCGATCAGACGCTGCGTCTTCAGATCGTGAGCGAAGATCGTGAACAGCGTCGCCATGGTGGCGGCGTCGGGATAAATGGTGCGATCATCGAGGATCGACTTGTCGATGAGCGTGCTCGGCCGGTCGCCGTTTGCGTAAGAGATGAAATTGGTGTTCCGCGCCGCCACCTGCGGCTCAAGCAGATAATTGATGAGTTCGTGCGCCTCGGCGACATGCGGCGCATCATTCGGGATGGCCAGATTGTCGAACCACAACGGCGCGCCCTCTTGCGGAATCGAATAGCCGATCTCGATGCCGCTTTTGGCCTCGGCGGCACGCTGAGCGGCCTGCTTGAAATCGCCGGAATAACCGACCGCGAAGCAAATCTCGCCGGTCGCGAGGGCGTTGATATAC
>JASHVN010000636.1 GCA_030044555.1 Xanthobacteraceae bacterium
GGCGCCAGCGCAATCGGATAATTGGCGTAGAGCGCCATCACCAAGGTCGAGACAGCGGCGGCGATGCAAGTGGCGACGAACACCGCCCCTTTGTCCATCCCGGTATTGCCGAGAATCTGCGGATTGACGAAGACGATGTAGACCATGGTGAGGAAGGTGGTCAGCCCGGCGACGAACTCCGTGCGCAGATCGCTGCCTGATTTGCTTAAGTCGAACAGGCGGTCGAGAACCGGTTGCGAAGCTTTCTTTTTGTTGGCGGTGATTTGGCTCATGGTGTCCCCCCTTCACGTTCACCGCGATCATACGACATTTAAGGACCTCGCGTGACGCAACGCGGCGCCGTCAATGCGGCGTCGTTTGTGCCGATGCCGTGTCGCTCGCCGGCCTGATTACGCTCCAGCCGAGGCGCAAGGCGGGCATGCGGCCCTGCACGCTCCGCTCGAACACCTGCGGCACCTCGGGAATGAGACCGAGAAAATGGGATGTGATGTCGGGCGGCGGCGCCGGATTGGTGCTGGATGTGAGCCAAACCACGACAGCGCCTTTTTTGCGGATGTCGGCGGGGGTGACTGAGGGAGATCGCTGCGGGTCTTCGGCGAAATAGACACTCGGCCGGCTGGGCGCGCCGAGGGCGACGGTGGCGGCGGGGCCTATTTGCCCGCTGACGATAGCGAGCGGATGCCCGGTTCTGGTCTGGAATGCGTCGGCGAAAAAGCGGCCCATAGCGGAGGCGGGCTCGGCGACCGTCAGATCGGTGCCCAGCGTCCACGGCAGTGAGATCATGACCACGGGCACCATGATCGCCGGCACGACCAATAGTCCAGCCCAGGCGAAGCCGAGGATGCGTTGATGATAAAGCGCGATGGCATCGCCGGCGGCGACGATCACCGCGAGTGCAGAGAGGACGAGGAGCGGCGCCACCCCGCCGATTGGCAGCGTCCGGCCGAGCACCACTGCGACAATCGTCGACAGTAAAGCCGGCGCGAGGGCGAAGACCATGATGAACCTGCGGGCGAAGTCATCCACGGCGCCGCGCGTCAGCGGCGGCAATGGCGCGGCGCTCCCGCCCGGCCAGCCCGCCAGCAACACCAGGATGGCGAGACCCGCATGGGCAATGACGAGTTCAACGAGGAGCCGCAGCCAGGCGACGGTGTTCTTTCCGGCAATTCCGGCCTCACGCAGCCGCGCGATGGTCGGCGTCAAGCTATCGCTGGCGCCCTCGAGCCACAGCAGATGCACGAACAGCACGCAGACCAAGATCGCCGCGGCGATCCACGGCTCCATACGCTCGAGCGCCGCGCGCCCACGCCCGGTCAAGACCGTGAACAGCACGAGCGCGCCGATGAAAATGAGCGCGGCTTCGCTGGCAAGCAGAAGCAATGCTGACGCCGCGGCGAGCGCGTACCAGGATCGTTGCCGCCCTTCGACGGCCGCCAGCCAATACTGCCAAAGCATGAAGGCCCATAGCGCCATCGTCAGTATTGCCGGGCCGAAATCCGGGGTCGGCACCGTGAACGGCGAAATGCCGACCATGAGCAGAACCGCGACCACGGCTTGCACCGGCCCGACGATGGCGCTGCCGAGCCTGAATACGCACCAATAGGTCGCGATCACGCAGATTTGCGCCAGCGCGTAGACGCCGAACAGGCCGCCCAATCGAAATGCAATCTCGGCTAGCCAGAAAGCGAGCGGCGGCCCCACATCGCTGTCGAACTGAAATTCATGACCGATAGCGAGCACCTGCGCCAGTTCGCCGGGCGGCGCTGCGTAGAACAGCATCGGCACCAAAAGCCACAAAGCGGCCTGCGCCAGCGCCGCCAGCCAAAACACCAATACGGGGCGCGCGCGGATCGCTTCAAAATAGAGTGGAACGTAGAACATCGAACCTTTAACTAACTCCAGCCAAGCCAATCCGGCTCGATCGCAAAGCGAGGGCCGGCCCGCGCTTCATGACCAACAAAGGTGGCACTTCTCGGTCTCCAGCCCGCAAGTTTACCGCAGCGAAGCTGACAATGCGCCTTGGAGAACGTGCCTAGAGCATGATCCCGAAAAAGCCTGGCCTCGGACTCGATCCGAGGGTGGAAACCGGTTTTCAGATAAGCATGCCCTCGGGCTTGACCCGAGGGATCATGCTCAAAAGAAAAATCTAGACCTTGATCCGATTCAACCGAATTGGATCAAGGTCTAGAGCGGCAATACGTCGGCGACGGCCTCGTCGGCTTCACCCACCAGCAATCCGAGCGCACCAGCCACCGGCGCAAACGAGCGGCGATGGTGGATGGTCGGTCCGAGCCGTTCGATCGCGGCAAAATGCTCGGGCACGCTGTAACCCTTGTGCTGCTCGAAACCGTAGCCAGGATGCGCCGCGCCAAGGCACCTCATCAGGCGGTCGCGCGTCACCTTGGCGACAATCGAGGCCGCCGCAATCGAGGCGACGAGACCATCGCCGCCGATCACCGCCTCGCAATCGCAGCCGCAATCGATGCGGTCGCGGCCATCGACGAAGACCAGGCGCGGCTTGACCGGCAATGCCGCGACCGCCCGCGCCAGCGCCCACAGCGACGCGCGCAAGATGTTGTCGCGGTCGATCCGTGAGGGCGGCGCCATCGCCACCGCGACCTGTGCGCGCGCGCAGATGCGCTCGTAGAGGACTTCGCGGCGCTCCGGCGTCAGCCGTTTCGAATCGTCTAGGCCACGCGGCACGTCGTCGGGATTGAGAATGACTGCCGCGGCGACAACCGGACCGGCGAGCGGTCCCCTGCCCGCCTCATCGCAACCGGCAATCGGCCACGCCCCACGCTTGAGCGCCGCGCGCTCGCGGCGGAACGTCGGCCGAACGATCTCTTCGCCAAGCGGCAACCGCGCAGCTGCGCGTTCTTTGCCGCGCTCCTTGTCGCCGGCTCCGTTGCGACTGGTTCCATTCCGACTGGTCGTATTACGACTCATGGGTCGCATGATGAACGGCCGCAGCCGAGGCTGCAACGCCGCCGATCATGGCCGGAGGATAACGGGGAGAATGCACCGCCTAAAACAAATCCAGCTGCTGTGCCGGCGGGCGCGGCGGGCGGAAATGCGTGATGGTGGTTTTGGCGCTGGTCCTGTTGAAGCCAAGCCGCTCGCACGCGG
Organism: Xanthobacteraceae bacterium; assembly: GCA_030044555.1. Lineage (GTDB taxonomy): Bacteria > Pseudomonadota > Alphaproteobacteria > Rhizobiales > Xanthobacteraceae > BOG-931. The sequence goes on from JASHVN010000636.1 coordinate 3,127, forward strand.
CTTCGAAACGGCGGCCGATCATCCAGGCAATGGGGCCGGAACCGGTCATGCGCTTGCCGAAAGTCGAGTCGTAATCTTTACCGCCGCGGGTGTCGCGCACCAGCTTGAACACGTGACGATAGCGGTCGGGGTAATTCTCGATGAGCCATTCACGAAACAGGTCGCGCACTTCCAGCGGCAGGCGCAACAGCACATAGCCGGCATTGCGCACGCCCGTTGACGCCACTGCTTCGAGAATGCGTTCGATCTCCGCGTCGTTGAGCGCCGGGATCACGGGAGCGACCATCGCCGAGGTCGGCACGCCGGCGGCCATCAATTGCCGCAATGCTTCAAGCCGGCGCGGCGGCGTCGGCGCGCGCGGTTCCATGGTGCGGGCGAGCTTGGCATCGAGCGTCGTGACCGAGATCGCGACTTTGACAAGATCGCGCTTGGCCATACGCGCCAAGATGTCGAGATCGCGCAACACCAGCGTCGATTTGGTCACGATGCCGACCGGGTGGCCGGCGCGGTCGAGAACTTCGAGAATGCCGCGCATGATCTTATAGCGGCGCTCGATCGGCTGGTACGGATCGGTGTTGGTGCCGATGGCGATGATTTTCGGCACGTAGCCCGGCGCCGACAATTCGCGCTCCAGCAATTCCGGCGCGTTCGGCTTCATGAACAGCTTCGATTCGAAATCGAGCCCCGGCGACAGCCCGAGATAGGCGTGCGTCGGCCGGGCGAAGCAATAGACGCAGCCGTGCTCGCAGCCGCGATACGGGTTGATCGAGCGGTCGAAGGAAATGTCGGGCGAATCGTTGCGGGCGATGATTTTTCGCGTCGAGTCGGCAGTCACTGTGGTCTTGAACGGCGGCAGATCGTCCAAGCCCTCCCAGCCGTCGTCGAAGGCGACGCGCGCCAGCGGCTCGTAACGGCCCGATGCGTTCGAGGCCGTTCCGCGGCCGCGGCGGCGCTCGCGGTCGACGGCTGTTCCCATCCCGCCCGCCGGCGCTGAGGGCTCTGGCGCCGGCGGGCGTCTCACGGCGGACATTCGGGTCATGGCGCTAAGCTAACCCGTTATCTAGAACAAAACAAGAACAATTTTCCGTGAGGCCGCGCCAAACCGCAGGAATGTGTTGGAAAACCCAGGCGCGACACCTATTCAGGCGCCTGTACCGGATGGCGATGGCGAATAGCCATCCACCGGACCTCGTCAGGCAAGAATGCTCAGCGTCATCATAGCCACGCAGGACTCGGAACGCCCCCTGTTGCCGACCTTGGCCGCGCTCGTCCCCGGCGCAACCGAAGGCCTGATCAGCGAAGTCATCGTGGCCGACGCCGGCTCGCGCGACGACACCGCAATCGTTGCCGACATCGCCGGGTGCAATTTCATGCTGATCGAAGGAGCGCTGGGCGCGCGATTGAAGAAGGCCGCGGCTTCTGCCCGCGCGCCGTGGCTCCTCTTTCTGCGCCCGGGAGTCATCCTCGACTCCGGCTGGATCAGCGAAACAAGACGCTTTGTCGAGCGAAGACCTGGCGGCCCCCAGGCCGCCGTGTTCCGGCGCGGCGCTCCGGCGCAAGCGGAATTGCGCGAAGTCTGGTCGCTTTTTCTGACCGCGCTTGGCGCGCCGCCGCGCCCCGAGCAGGGCTTGCTCATCGCGCATCCATTTTACGACGCGCTCGGCGGCCATCGCGACGGCGCCGCCGATGCGGAAGCCGAGCTTATTCGCCGCATCGGCCGGCGGAAGACGGCGACGCTGGGCGCGATAGCCTCTCGTCTAGATACTTGACTTTGTCAAGTATCTAGACGACGCTGGCGGCATGACAGGACGCCAGCGCCATCCTCGCATCACCGAAAACCGGATAGCCGCCGTGCGTGGCTTCAATCGCTTCTACACACGGCAGATCGGGGTGCTGCGCAAAAACTTTCTCGACAGCCCCTACTCGCTCGGCGAGGCCCGCGTCCTTTATGAGATTGCGCGCGGCAAGGGCGCGACCACCGCAAGCGAGATCGGCCGCGCGCTCGACCTCGATGCCGGCTATCTCTCTCGCGTGTTGCAAAATTTCGAGAAACGCGGGCTGATCCGCCGCACGCCGTCAGCGAACGACGCCCGGCAAAGCCATCTGAGCCTATCGCCGCGTGGGCGGCAGGCCTACGCCCCGCTCGAGCGGCGCTCGCAGGGCGAGATTGGCGCGATGCTCGGCAAGCTGACGCCGGAAGATCAGCTGCGGCTGATTGCGGCGATGGACACGATCGAGGCGCTGCTCGGTGAGCGACAGGATGCCATGCCGGCGGCGGAACGACGCTACATCCTGCGCGCCCCGCGGCCCGGCGATTTCGGCTGGATCGTCAAACGCCATGCCGAGCTTTACGCGCAAGAATACGGCTGGACCGAGCCTTTCGAAGGCGTGTGCGCGCAAATCGTCGCTGACTTCGCCAGCAAAAACGATCCCGAACGCGAACAATGCTGGATCGCCGAGATGGACGACGAGAACGTCGGCTGCGTTTTTCTCGTCGCCGACTCCGATACGGTGGCACGCATTCGCCTTCTCATTGTCGATCCGAAGGCGCGCGGGCTTAAGCTCGGTGCGCGCTTGGTCGACGAATGCGTCGCGCTCGCCCGGCGCTCTGGCTACAAAAAAATCACGCTATGGACGCACAGCGTGCTCGCCGCGGCGCGGCATATTTACAAAAAAGCCGGGTTCAAACTCGCCCGTAGTGAGGAGCGGATAAGCTTCGGCAAGCCGGTCGTCAGTGAGCACTGGGATTTAGAGCTATGATGACGGCAGCAAGCACCCGCTGCTGGTGGCTTGCTGCAAGTCTGTTCGCTCTTGTTATTTTGGCACTTGGTGTTTTGGTGGGGATTTCCAGTTTGCCAGGCCGTCCATCGCCGGCCGATCCGCAGATGCATGTTCAGGACAGCACCGCCGTCTCGCCATCCCCGCTCGGAGGGCTTGGAGCAATTCCATTGCCTCCCTCTCTCTAAACCGTCGCGCCCTTTGCCTTCGGCCGGCGCAAATGCTCGTCGAGCCGCGGCATGATCTCGACGAAGTTGCACGGCCCGTAGCGGTAATCGAGCTGGTGCAGCAAAATCTCGTCCCACGCGTCCTTGCAGGCGCCAGGCGAGCCCGGCAGGCAAAAAATATAAGTCGCGTTGGCGACACCGGCGGTGGCACGCGACTGAATGGCCGAGGTTCCGATTTTCGGAAAGCTCACCACCAGAAACAGCGCCGAAAAGGCGTCCATCTTCTTCTCGAACAGCGGCTCGATCGCTTCCGGCGTGACATCGCGGCCGGTAAAGCCGGTGCCGCCGGTGGTGATGACGACATCGATCACCGGATCGGCGATCCAGGCTTTGACGCGGGCGCGGATCGCCTCGATGTCGTCGGTGACGATGCTGCGTTCGGCCACCAGATGGCCGGCAGCGACGATGCGCTGCACCAAGAGCGCGCCCGATTTGTCATCCTTGAGCGAGCGCGTGTCGGAAATCGTCAGCACCGCGATCTTCAGCGGCACGAATTGTTTTTTCTCGTCAATTCCGGGCATCGATACACCTTACGCCCGCAAGATTACGGTCGGCGGCGGGCGCTGCCAAGTAGGCCCAAAGCGGCCAGCGCCTACAAAGAACTGGCCGAGAACGTATTGCAGGCGTTGAGGTCGCCGCTTTTGAATCCATTCATGAACCAGCGCTTGCGCTGTTCGGACGTGCCGTGGGTGAACGAGTCCGGCACGGCATAGCCCTGCGCCTCCTTTTGCAGGCGATCGTCGCCGATGGCGGCCGCGGTCTGCAGCGCCTCGTCGACATCGCCGGGATCGAGGAAATTGTGCTTGCTCTGCGCGCGGTTCGCCCACACGCCGGCTAGACAATCGGCTTGCAGTTCGACACGCACCTGCAGAGCGTTTGCATCGGACTGGCTCGACGCCGCCTGCTGCGCCTGGGTGACGCGCGGCAGGATGCCAAGCTCGTCCTGCACGTGATGCCCGACTTCATGAGCGATCACGTAGGCTTCCGAAAACTGACAGGCCTTGTTGCTGGTGCAGCCGCCAAACTTGTTCTGCAGATCCTCAAAGAACGACGTATCGAGATAGATGCGCTTATCCTGGGGACAGTAGAACGGTCCCATCGCCGAACGCGCCAGACCGCAGCCGCCCGGTTCTGAGCCGGAATACAGGCGCAGCTTCGGCGGATGATAAGTGCGGCCGCTGGCGCTGAATATTTCGCCCCAGGTGTCTTCGGTGGAGCCGAGAACAAGCGCAACGAAACGGCCGGTGGAATCGGTCGGCGTGCCGGCGCTTATGGGCGGCGCCTGACCGGTTTGCTGCGTTGTCGAACCGCCGCCGTTGAGGACCATCTGCGCGCCGTTGAGCAGCACGCTCGGATCGATGCCGAAGTACCAGCTGATCAATCCGATGATGATGACGGTGCCGATGCCGAGCCCGCCGCGGCCACCGGGAAATCCGCCGCGTGATGCGCTCGCTTCTCGATCGTCTTCAACATTATCGCTCGGCCGAAAATCGTCGGTACGCATGTGCGAATTCTCCTCTTGATCTTGCTTCCGGCGCTCGCGCCGAATGTCCTGCTACCATCTTTGCCACCATCATAGACCCGCACGCGCCGCGCGTCGAAGGCGGGTTAACCAAATTTTTCCCGGCATTTATTGCCTAGCAAGACGACGTTTTGATTAAGTCGTTTTTTACCTTGGGGCGGCATCCTCCTGTTTGTCGGTTGTAGGTCCCGCGTCGCCGGCTCGCGTCGCCTGAGTCAGAGTTCTGAGTCATGGTTGTGTCGCGTAGCGGGGCGTCCTTACGGACGCCCCGCCTGAGTTCTGAGTCCGCGCCGTCGTCGCACATCCTGGTCGGCGACTGCGTTGCCCAAATGGCGAAAATGCCGGCGGCGAGCGTGGATCTCGTCTTCGCCGACCCGCCATACAATCTGCAGCTCCAAGGCGACCTCAAGCGGCCCGACGATTCGCGCGTCGATGCCGTCGACGACGACTGGGACAAGTTTTCAAGTTTCGCCGCTTACGACGATTTCTCCCGCGCCTGGCTCACCGCCTGCCGCCGCGTGATGAAACCGAACGCCACGCTGTGGGTGATCGGCTCCTATCACAACATCTTTCGCGTCGGCGCACTCCTGCAGGATCTCGGCTTCTGGATCCTCAACGACATCGTCTGGCGCAAATCGAATCCGATGCCGAACTTCCGCGGCCGCCGCTTCACCAACGCGCACGAGACCCTGATCTGGGCGGCGCGCGAGGCGGCAACGCGCGACTACACGTTCAATTACGAGGCGCTGAAGGCGGGCAACGACGATATCCAGATGCGTTCCGACTGGTTTCTGCCGCTCTGCACCGGCGAGGAGCGGCTGAAAGGGCGCGACGGCAAGAAGCTGCATCCGACGCAAAAGCCGGAAGCATTGCTGGCGCGCGTCATCCTCGCCGCGTCGCGGCCCGATGGCGTGGTGCTCGACCCCTTCTGCGGCAGCGGCACGACCGGCGCAGTGGCGCGTCGCTTGCGGCGGAACTTTATCGGCATCGAGCGCCATGCCGAATATGCGGTGGCTGCACGGGCGCGAATCGAGGGCATCGAACCGTTGGCGGAACCGGCACTCGCAAGCTTCATGACCGCGCGCGAAGCGCCGCGGGTGCCGTTTGCGACGCTGGTCGAACGTGGTCTCGTCACGCCCGGCATTAAACTGGTCGACGCCAAGCGCCGACATCGCGCGCTGGTGCGCGCCGACGGCGCCATCGCGCTCGGCGAGGCTGTCGGCTCGATCCACCGCATCGGCGCGCTGGCACAGGGGCTCGAAGCCTGCAACGGCTGGACCTTCTGGCATGTCGAAACCGCCCAGGGCCTCACCGTCATCGACGCACTGCGTGCGCAGGTGCGGGCGGAGATGAACGCGGCTTAGTTCACCATGGCGGGAAGCTTATACAGCGCCCCGTATTTCTCGCGCAGATACTGCAAATAAGGTTCCATGCTCATCGCCGCGCCGGTGGCGCGCGCCACCAGTTCATTGGGCGGAAATTTGCTGCCGTGCCGATAGATATTCTCGCGCAACCAGTCGTGCAGCGTCGCGAACGCGCCGCGCGGGATTTCGCCGGAAATCTCCGGGTGCGCCTTCAGCGCCGCCGCATAAAATTGCGCCGCCAGAATGTTGCCGATCGTGTAGCTGTGGAAGGCGCCGCCGATCGCGCCTGAATACCAATGCACGTCCTGCAGGCAGCCGTCGCGATCATCGGGTGGCGTCACGCGTAGATCGGCTTGCATCGCCGCGCGCCACGCCTCCGCCAGATCCTTCACCGCGAGCCTGCCCTCCAGCATTCTCACCTCGAGATCGAAGCGCAGCGTGATGTGCAGATTGTAGGTCACCTCATCGGCATCGGTGCGGATGAGCGAGCGCGCCACCTTGTTGATGGCGCGATGAAACGTTTCGAGCGGCACGCCTGCAAGTTCATCCACGAAGGCGCGCTGCAGCAGCGGATAAAAATACTCCCAGAAGCCGCGGCTGCGCGCCACGACGTTCTCCCACAGCCGCGATTGGCTTTCATGCACGCCGGCGGAAACGCCATGGCCGAGCGGGGAGCCGGCAAGCGCCGGATCGATCCCCTGTTCGTACATCGCGTGTCCGGACTCATGCAGCGTGGAAAACAGCGCGTCGCCGAGATCGTGGTCATTGACCCGCGTGGTGATGCGCACGTCGCCTGCGGAAAACCTGGTGCAGAACGGATGGTGGGTGAGATCGAGACGGCCGCGCTGAAAGTCGTAGCCGATCTCTTCGGCCGCGCGCCTGGCGAATTCCAGTTGGCGCGGCTTGGCGAACTCCCGGCGCAGGCACGAATCGTCCGCCTCCGGCTGGTCGCAGATCGCATCGACCAGCGGCCGCAGGCCGCGCTTGAGTTCGCCGAACAGCTTGCTGACCGAGGCCGCATTCATGCCCTCGTCGGCGTCATCGATATGCGGATCGGCGATGTGGGCATAGGGAGCAAAGAATTGCGAATATTCGCGGCTGAGATCGAGCGTCTTCTCCAGATACGGCACCATGCTCTTGAAATCGTTCGCCGGCCGCGCGCGGGTCCATTCCTGATAAGAGGCCGCCGCGTGCGCACTGGCCCGCGCCACATAATCGGCCGGCACCTTGATGGCTTTCTCGAAGTCCCGCCGCGCGACACGGATCAGGCGCGCGTCGTCGGACGCTGGCGGCAGGCTCTCACTGTAAGGAGTAAGCGTGTCGATCAATCGGCCGATGTCTGGCGCGACCGAACGTTCATGGGCAAGCCGCGACAGCATCGCCATCTGCCGGCCGCGCGCAGCGGCGCCGCCTTCGGGCATAAAGGTAGCCTGATCCCAGCTCAGCACCGCGTTCGCCGCGCGCAGATCGGCGATCTCGCGCAGGCGTGCTTTCAGTTCCGCCAGCATGTCTTCCGCTGGGCGGCGGCGCTGGCTTGTTGCAGCTGTCTCGCTAGCCATCGTCACTCTCTGTGCTTTGCGCGCCCGTCAAGCGGGCGGTACGACCTCAACAAGCAATTCAAGCGCGCGGGCGGCGAACGCCTCCATGTTTTCAAAACGCGCAGGCCTGCCGGTCCGCAGCGTCGTCGCGCGCTCGACCGGCCCCGCAACCGCAATACACGTGTGGCCCGCCGGATCGCCATAACGGTTGCCAGTAGGCCCGGTTGCGCCGGTTTCGCCGACGCCCCAGGTCGCACCATGCCGCTCGCGCACACGTCGCGCCAGGAGCAGCGCATAGGCCTCAGTCGCCGGCCGCAGGCTCTGCATCTCGGCGTCGCCGATGCCGAGCAACGCCGCACGCGCCGATTTTGTGTAGACCACGGCGCCGCCGAGAAAATAAGCCGAGGCGCCCGGCACGGCCAGCAAAGCCGCGGCGATGAGACCGCCGGTCGAGGATTCGGCGACGGCAATGGTCTCACGGCGCGCGATCAGGCGCTCCGCGATTATCTGCGCGGCCGGCAATAGGGCTTTCATCGGGCTGCCACCACCATAATCTCGACTTTGTAGTCGGGCGAAGCGAGACCGGCCTGAACGGTGGCGCGCGCCGGCGCGTTACCCGGAGACAGCCAGGCATCCCACACCGCATTCATCTCGGCAAAGTTCGCCATGTCGGTGATCCAGATATTGGCCGACAGAAGCTTGCTCTTGTCGGTGCCTGCCTTGGCGAGAAAGCCGTCGATCTGCGACAGGATGCTTCTGGTCTGCTCGGTCGTGCTCTTGCCCTTGGGCGCATCAGCAACGATGCCGGCAAGATAGACTGTGTCGCCGTGGACGACAGCCTTGCTCAAGCGGGGTCCGGTCTCATGACGTTCGATTTTCATCGTTGATCCTTTCGGGGTTTGAATTTCTTGGTTTGATTTTCTTGTTTTGAATTTCTTGCCGCCTTCAACCATCGGCCGTCGCATGAATTATCACTTTGCGCATGAGGCTCGGCAGTGCCTCGTTGCCAATTTGCTCGAGCGGGACCCAACGTGTGCCGGCTGGCGCCGCCGTGCGCGCCGGGAGTTCCGCCGCGTAAACTGAAAGCTCCAGCGGAAAATGGGTGAACACGTGACGCACGATTCCGGAAATTCGGCGCCAGGTCACGCGCCGCTTTGCCGGAGCAAACAGCGGCGCACTTTGCAGCGCTTCGTCTTCCTCGAAATCGTGCGACCAGGCGCTGGTCGGAACTTCGGTCATGCCGCCAAGGAGACCCTTGGCCGGCCGCGTGCGCACCAGCAAGTAGCCGTCCGCCCGCCGCGCCACGAAAGCGGCGCCGCGACGGAGTTCACCTTCCCGCTTGGCGGCCCGCCGCGGAAAGGTTTCTGCATCGCCCCGCGCGCGCGCGGCGCAGCTTTGGTTCCAGGGACACAGCGCGCAGGCCGGATTCTTCGGCGAACAGAGGGTGGCGCCAAGATCCATTAAAGCTTGCGCAAAATCACCAGCGCGGTGCTGTGGCGTCAGACTCTGAGCCAGCCGCGAAATCTCCGGCTTCGACGCCGGCAAAGGCTTCTCGACGGCGTAAAGCCGCGCGACCACGCGCTCGACGTTGCCGTCGACGGGCGTTGCCGGCACATCGTAGGCGATTGCGGCAATCGCAGCCGCCGTGTAGGCGCCGATGCCGGGCAGCGCCCGCAACGCCTCCTCGGTGCGGGGAAATTCGCCGCAATGGCGCTCGACCACGGCGCGGGCACAGGCATGAAGGTTGCGGGCGCGGGCGTAATAGCCGAGCCCGGCCCAGCTTTTGAGCACCTCGTCGAGCGGCGCGGCGGCCAGCGCCCGCACATCCGGCCAGCGCGCCAGGAAGCGTACGTAATAAGGTGCGACTGCCTTGACGGTCGTCTGCTGCAGCATGATCTCGGAGAGCCACACCCGGTAGGGATCGCTATGCCGGCCCGGCGGCGCGCGCCACGGCAAAGCGCGCCGGTGACGATCGTACCAGGCAAGCAAATCGGTGGGTTGCGGGCATGATTTGGCGGCGCGGCTCTCGCCGCGCTGTTGTCGCGCCACCTTCGCTGCTACGTTCATGGCCGGTCCCGCTGCCCGAGGGATGGCAGAGCAACGCGCGATGAACAAGCCCGCCCGCTCCTTCGCCAAGCCGTTACGCGACGTTGCCGGCAAAATCGTCGGCGAGGCCTTCACCCGGCAGGGCTTTGCCTCGGCCGAACTGGTGACGCGTTGGAGCGAAATCGTCGGAGCGGAAATCGCCGCCCACAGCGAGCCGATCAAGATTCAGTGGCAGCGGCCGGCCCGCGCCAATGTCGGCGCAGGCGGGCAGGAGCCCGGTACGCTTGTGCTTCGGGTCGAAGGGCCGGCGGCGATCGAGATCCAGCACCTGACCAATGTGATCTGCGAGCGCGTCAATCGCTTCCTCGGTTGGCGCACGGTGGCCCGCATCGCGCTGCGCCAAGCGCCCCTGCGCCGGAGGGAACAGAAGGTCCGGCGCTGCGACGATCCCGCGGCCACGGCGCGAATCGCCGCCAGCCTGACGGACATCGCCGATGACGACTTGCGGCAGGCCTTGGCGCGGCTTGGCGCCTCAATCGGCCTTGGCGCGATCAAAAGAAACTGATCGCCTCTCATTCTGCAATACGGCAGGGCTTGGCCTGCGGGCACGCTAATGCCACATTGGTGCCGCAGGCATTCCCGCCGATGCCGCAGCGTGTTCCGCCCTTACATCAGGAGCCAGCCTTGTCGCTCACTCGTCGCAAATTGTTCGCTGCCGGAGGAGTTTCCGTCCTTGCCGCGGCGGGACTGTCGGCCGCGTCGCTGCCGCACTTCATCGAGACGGCCAAAGCCGATCCAGCCGCGACCACCCAAACTCCAGCCGCGACTACGCAAACTCCGGCCCCGGCTGCGACCCCCCAAACTCCCGCCACAACCCCGCCCCCGGCCGACGCCAACCTGTTGGCCGAATTAGCGAAGCCTGGCCCCGCCGGCGACATTGTGCTTGGCTCCGACAAGGCGCCGGTGACCGTCATCGAATATGCCTCAATGACCTGCCCGCACTGCGCGCATTTCTCGGAGACCACCTTCCCGGAACTGAAGAAGCGCTACATCGATACCGGCAAGGTGCGCTACATCTTCCGCGAATTTCCGTTCGACAAGGTTGCGGCCGCCGCGTTCATGCTGGCGCGCTGCGCCAGCAAGGATGGCGGCGCCCCCCGATACATGGCGGTCGTCGAGACGCTGTTCGCCAAGCAGGACGAATGGGTGAACGACCACCCGCTGGAACCGCTGGAGAACATCGCCAAGCAATTGGGATTTTCCGATGCGACGTTCAAAGCCTGTCTGACGAATCAGCAGGTGCTCGATGGCATCGAAGCGGTCCGCGATCGTGCCGTGGATAAGCTCGGCGTCAATTCCACGCCGACTTTCTTCATCAACGGCAAGAAAGTCGTGGGCGACGTGCCGATCGAGACCATGGCCAAGGAAATCGACCCCTATCTCAAGACAGGATAAGGGTTTTTTGTGCCAGCCCAAGCTCGCCGCGGGGTGCGCTCGGGGCCGCCCGGAGAGACGAGGCAGGCGAAAACTGTACAAAATTCGGCAGCGCTGTTGCGCTTACCAGGCGGGCGATTCATTCTCCGCGCCGATGCGGCACTCTTTGAGCGCGCCCGTGGGGCCCACGATGGGACCTATAGGCGCAATTCCCTAACGATTCCCTTGGCGGCCGCAGCAAGGGGCTGGAAACAAGATCCGTATGAAGCTCACGCGGCTGCGCCTGATCGGATTCAAATCCTTCGTCGAACCGACCGACTTTGTCATCGAACCCGGATTGACCGGCGTCGTCGGCCCTAACGGCTGCGGCAAGTCGAACCTGGTGGAGGCGGTGCGCTGGGTCATGGGCGAAGCGTCCCACAAGGCCATGCGCGCGGCCGAGATGGAAGACGTGATCTTTTCCGGCAACACCGATCGTCCGGCGCGTAATCACGCCGAAGTCGCCGTCCAGGTGGATAACAGCGAGCGCACCGCACCCGCGGCGTTCAACGATACCGAGACGCTGGAGGTCTCCCGCCGCATCGTGCGCGAGCAGGGCTCGACTTTCCGCGTCAACGGCCGCGAAGTACGCGCCCGCGACGTCGCCATGCTGTTCGCCGACGC
>JASHVN010000092.1 GCA_030044555.1 Xanthobacteraceae bacterium
GACAGCTTCAAGCTTGGCGCATATCGCGCCGATCCGAGCGGGACAGCCAAGGGCGGCATTGTCGTCATTCAGGAAATCTTCGGCGTCAATCATCACATCCGCGCCGTGTGCGATCGCCTCGCCGGTGAAGGCTACGCGGCGCTGGCGCCCGCGGTGTTCGATCGCCAGCAGCCGAATTTCGAGTGCGGCTATACGCCCGACGAAATCGCCAACGCCCGCAAGTTCGTCGCCAATCCCGATTGGGGCGCGATGCTGCGCGATGTGCAGGCGTCCATCGACGAACTGAAAAAGGGCGGCCCGGTCGCAATCATGGGCTTCTGCATGGGCGGTACCATCTCGTTTTTGGCCGGCTGCAAACTCAACGGGCTGTCGGCGGCCGTCTGCTATTACGGCGGTCAGATCGCCAAGAACGCCGATGAGAAGCCGAAGGTGCCGACGCAGATGCATTTCGGCGAAAAGGACGCTTCGATCCCGATGAGCGACGTTGACCTCATCAAGCAGAAGCGCGGCGGCGATTGCGAGATCTTCGTCTATCCGGATGCCCAGCACGGCTTTAATTGCGACGAGCGCGGCAGCTACCAGGAAGCAGCGGCCAAGCTCGCGTGGCAGCGCTCGATGGCGTTTCTCGCCAAGAACGTGAAGTGATCAGGAATTAGAAATCAGGATCAGGGATCAGGAAAAACCAGCTCCCTGATTCCTGGCGCCTGACACCTGATCCCGGTTAAAACCAGCGCTCCTGCACATTGACGGTGTCGCCCGGCCGCAGCGGAAAGCTGGTCGGAACCTTCATGCGTATCTGTTCGCCGTGCACGATCCGCGTGACCGTCACCGTCTTGCGGTAGGCGCGCGGACCGAAGCCGCCCGCGATGGCGACCGCGGTTTCCACCGTCATGTCGGCAACGTACGGATATTGGCCGGGCTGGGTCACCTCGCCAAGGATGAAGAAGGGCCGATACGCTTCGATCTCCACCGCGACGTGCGGCTCCTTGACGTATCCTTGCCGCAGCTTGTCGGCGATACGGTCGGACAATTGGCTCGTGGTCGCCCCACGCGCCAGAACCGAGCCGATCAGCGGCATGGCGATGTAGCCGCTCGCGTCGACCACATAGGAGTTGGACAGCCCGTCCTGGCCGAAGACCACGATGCGCAGCCGGTCGCCGGAATCGAGCGTGTAAGGCTTGTTCGGTTCGGCCGGCGCATAGGCCACGACAGGAGCAGCTGCGTATTGCAGCGGCGGCGGCGACGCGTAGGGCGGCGGCGGCGCGGCGGCGACGAACAGCCCCCTGCCCGCATCCGCCGGCTCCGGTGGTGGCGGAGCAGCGGCGACGACCGGTCCATAAATCGTAGCGTCGATGCCTGGATTGTCGATGCCTCGCGCCGCCGCCGGCGTGACCGGCGTAACAGCGGCAGGAGATTGCAGCGTGACCGGGCCGCTTGCCGCCGCCATCCAGGGCGCCGGCTGGAAGCCGCAGCCGCCGGCGGTGATCGCCAGAGCCAACAACAGCAAAATGGAGCGGGTGACCCGCATACGCACAATCCGGCCCGGTTCGTTCGAACGTGACCGATTAATCCCCTGGTAAGGTTAACAAACCCTCACCGGTGGATTGGGAGAACCTTGCGCGATGCAATTCGCTCGTTGCCGGCAGCGGTCAGAGCAATGATGATTTAGGTTTGAACAGAGGCCGTCATGGCTGGACTTGTTCCATCCACGTCTTTGATTGGCGCGGCATTCAAGACGTGGATGCCCGCGACAAGCGCGGGCATGACGATTGATCAGATCTCATCCCGCTCTCTCTAGAGCATGATCTTTTCCGAAAACCGGCATCCACTTTTCGGGATCATGCTCTAATGCGCCGCCGCGGCGACGCCTGTGCCGATCGGGCAGCTCACTCCGGTGCCGCCGAGGCCGCAATAGCCGTGCGGGTTCTTCGCCAGATATTGCTGGTGATAGTCCTCGGCAAAATAGAACGGCGGCGCGTCGAGAATCTCCGTCGTGATAGGCCCCATGCGCGCAGCCGACAGCGGCTTAGCGTAAGCCGCCTTGGACGCCTCGGCCGCAGCGCGCTGCTCGGGAGAGAACGCGTAGATTCCGGAGCGATACTGGGTGCCGACGTCGTTGCCCTGGCGCATGCCCTGGGTCGGATCATGGCTTTCCCAAAATGTCTTGAGCAGGCGATCGTAGGAGATTTTCTTCGGATCGTAGACCACGAACACCACTTCGTTATGGCCGGTGCGGCCGCTGCAGACCTCCTCGTAGGTCGGATTGGGCGTCGGGCCGCCCGCATAGCCGACCGCGGTGACATAGATGCCGTCACCCAGCTCCCAGAACTTGCGCTCGGCGCCCCAGAAACAGCCGAGACCGAACATCGCCATGGCGAGCCCCTCGGGATAGGGCCCCTTGAGCGGGCGTCCATTGACGAAGTGGCGCTCAGCGGTGGGGATCGGCGTCGAGCGCCCCTTCAGGGCCTCGTCGGCAGACGGCACTTCGAGCATTTTCCGAAACGAGAACATGCGGCGTCTCCTGATTGCTAGCCGAAATATAATCGTTGCCTGGCCGCAAAGCACTGGCCGCCGCAATCACGTTATCGATCCCTTTCCCGGCAATACACTTACCCACAGCGATACACTGACCCACAAAAGAGAGCAGCGCTTCCACCCATGGCGTTTGCCGCTTATTGTGCGCGACGCGCTTTGATGCGCCGCTCAGGGGTAGAGGAGGCTTTGCAAATGGTCCGGATGCTCGCGCTCGCCTGCGCATTCGCGCTCTTGGCGCTGCCGGCGGTCAAACCGGCCGCGGCGCAAGAGGTTGAATCGACGGCGCTGCCGCCTTACGGCCCGGCGATTACGCTTGATCAGGCCAAGCGCGTCATGGCGGCAGCGGAGCTGGAGGCGGCGGAAAACACCTGGCAGGTCGCGATCACCATCCTCGACAGCGGCGGCAATCTCGTCATGTTCCATAAGATCGACAACGCACAGCTGTCCGCGACCACCGTGTCGGAAGGCAAGGCGCGCACCGCGTTGGAGTTCAAGCGGCCCAGCAAGGACCTCGACGATGCCATCGCCCGCGGCGGGGCCGGCAACCGCCTGCTCGCGCTCAAAAACATCACGCCGATCGAGGGCGGATTGCCCATCATGCTCGACGGCAAAATCATTGGCGCGATCGGCGTCTCCGGCGCGATATCGGCGCAGGACAGTCAAGTCGCCAAGGCCGGCATCGGCGCGCTGACGAAACAGTAGACGTGGCCCGGCCCTTTCGCCGGAACGACCGCTGACCTAGGATTACCCAAAACGCGCCAGCGATCGGCAACAGGTTCGAGCGCGGCGCGAAAGATAAAAGACGCGAAAGACAAATAAACGGGAGGATGCCGATGGCCATGATGGTCGAGCCGCTCTCGCCGGCGCTTGGAGCTGCGATCACCGGCGTCGACCTGCGCCAGCCGCTCGACGCGACGGCCATCAAGGCCATCAACGACGCCTTCGATCGCCATATCGTCGTCGTGTTTCGCGACCAGGAACTGTCGGAAGAAGACCAGGTCCGCGCTGCCTCCTATTTCGGCAAAGTCCATATCCGCCGCCGCCCGGCCAACGGCCGCACGCCCGGCGGCGACTACGACACGCCGTTCATGATGGTCACCAACATCGTCGAGAACGG
>JASHVN010000637.1 GCA_030044555.1 Xanthobacteraceae bacterium
GCGCTCGACGCCATGGTGTGGACCGGTGAAGGCTCGCCAACGCTTGCCGAGCGGCGCAAAAAGCTTCCCGAATTCCAGGCTAGGAACCGGCGCCCCATCGACAAGGCGTTCATTCATTCGATCTTCGATCGCGACCACCCCGGCACCGCCGAGGAGAAGGTGATCGACGCCTTTGCCGACGCGGTGATCGCGCTCGACACCTCGGTGCCCACCGGCACCTATGTGGACATGTGCGCCCGTCTGCCGGTGGTCGATCCGACCAAAATTACCGTGCCGACGCTGATCATGCGCGGCCAATGGGACGGTATCGCCGGCTTCGCCGACCTGATGGCGTTCTTCGAGAAGCTGCCCAATCCCGACAAGCATTTCGCCGTCATGCCGGGCATTTCGCACGCGAGCTTTCAGCAGAAAAACTACGCGCTTGTCTATCACATCCTGTGGAGCTTCTTCACCCAGCCCGCGCCGATTTATCGAGGCTGAGATGACGCGCGCTTTTCATTCTCGCGAAAGCGCGTCGAAAGCCTGATTGAAGCCCTTAAACGACAGCGGAACGTTGATCTCGCGGCCGGCTGCCTGCGCAAAGGAAAGCTTGCCCACGCCGGACGCCGCGCGGAACTTCCTCATCATATCGTCGCGAAGGTCGAACTCAGCGAAGCAGCCGTTCGGAATGCAACGCGCGAACGGCGCCGTGATGCCCGGGTCCGCATCGGCCGTGCGGATGCGCACGTTGGTGGCGAAGGTCACGTTGACCGGCACCTGCACAACGAGCCTCACCGGTTGGCCGCGCACCGGATGCGCCACGGCAACGCGGGAAAACGGTCCGTTCGCGCCCTGAGCCTGCGTGGTCTGCGCCATGTCGCACATTTTCTGATTGGGCGGCTTGGTCGCGGTTTCGCATTGCACGACCCAATCGCCGTAAGTCGCGGTGGTCAATTGTGGCGCGTCAGCCGATGGAGGCTGCTGCGCCTGCGCCACGCGCTCGAGCGGCGGCGCCGCGAGTGCCGACGCGCACATACCGACGCTGAGCAATGCAGCCGCCAGCCACCGCACCGCGCCAATTTCCACCGCAGAAATCAATCTGTATCCCCCATTGCCGGTTTGCGGCCCCGTTGCCGAGCGGCCACACATTCGCGTCCCGCTGGACTTGGGTTTTAGGGCCGGGTTTGCCGCGGTTCAAGCTGCCCATGGCACACTCGGAATCGATAGCGAGCAACAAGTGCTCAGCGTGTCGTACGACACGCCCTTCGCTTATCACCAGCTATAGCGCAGCGTTCCCGAACCGGCATAGGTCTGCGAGCCATTGCCGAACTCGCCATCGAACTTGGCAATCACCGACCAATTGGCGTTAAGCCACCATTCGGCTTCTTCCGAGGTCAGCGCGGAGTTCTTCGGGATCGGCGCGCCGTTGACCGTG
This sequence comes from Xanthobacteraceae bacterium, assembly GCA_030044555.1. Taxonomy (GTDB): domain Bacteria; phylum Pseudomonadota; class Alphaproteobacteria; order Rhizobiales; family Xanthobacteraceae; genus BOG-931. The sequence continues at coordinate 1,415 of JASHVN010000637.1, forward strand.
AAGCTCGTGCCCGGGAGCGACTCGAACGAGGCATTGAGCGAAGGATCGCTCACCCAGTCGTGCGCCCAGGCCAACTGCGCGCGCAAGATCAACGGCCGGCCGTTGAGCAAAGTCGGATGATCGAAGCGCGCGCCCAATTCGCTTCGCGTGTCGGTACCATTCATTGCGTTGTAGGAGAGCCCCAAGCCGCCGCCGGTGAGGTCGGTCTCAGAATAGGACGGCGTATGGAAGTCTTGCGATTGCAGGGCGGCGTAAGGCGTGACGCCAATAATGCCGCCGGAGACCGGCATGGCAAAGCGGTAACCGCCTTCGAGGCGCGCCCCGTAGCTCTGCCCATCGAAACGCGCGGTGATCTGGTCGCCCAGTGCGCTGCGATTGGTGGTGAACCAGTCGTTGCCGAACGCCAGCGCTGCGGCCAGATAAGCCGGCCCGGCATGGGTTACGCCATAGACGCCGGCCTGGAATGTATCGCTCCGGCCAGTGCCGAGGCCCTGCGCCAAGTCCCAATTGGTGCCCCCGCCGGCAAGTGCGAAGCCCAGCACGGTATTGGGCGAGTAGTGATAATCCATCCCGGCCGCGAAGCCGTAGGTGCTGGTGGTGACGTTGTTGGAGCCGGCGCTGGGGTCTCCGTTGCTCTGGTTGCTGCCGCCAAAGGCCGAGCCCCACGTGGTCCAGCGCTGCTCGAAGGTTTGCTTCGGCGGCGCCTTGAAAACGCTTGCATAAGCCAGCGCAATATCAGGCGGCAGGTTTGCCTCCTGGTCGGGTGCAAAACCCATCGCGCCACCGCCGGGAGCGCCGCTACGGCCATCAACGAATGGATCAAGCATCAGGCCGAGAAACTCGTTCATCATTTCGAATCCGGCGCGCTCGCTGTCGGTCGCCGCTTCGCCGTCCACTTGCGACAACGCGTTGTTGAGGCTGCCCCCGGTGAGGCCGTAGAGGCTCGCAAAATTCGCCGGCAGCCTGCCGCCATTGTTGAAGAAGTCGTCGAGCGTGCTGGCGACGCCCTGTTGATTGGCGCCCAAGCCGGGGGCGGCGCCGAGCGCCGCCGTAACGTTCAGCAGCACATTGTTGCCGCTGATGCTCAGGCTCGGGTCGAAGTTCGGCAGGTTGGTGGAGACCGAGGAGAAGCCGCCGCTCAGCCCCGCCGATTCCAGGATCGTATATTGCCTTTGCGGATTGCTCCCGGATGCGAAATCGGCAACCACCGTCCCGGCCAAAGCCGCAGTGCCGGTGACATTGGCGAATGTCGAAGCCGAGGAATTGAGTTGCAGCACGTAGAAGGCACCGGACTGAAACGCCAGATTGCCGACGATCGTCATTGATGTGCCGGGCGTGCCCGGCAGACCGGGCGCCAGCGTGCCGCCCGAAGCGATGGTGACAGTGGGCGGATCGACCGTGCCGTCGCCTGCCAGGGTGCCCCCCGAATTCACCGAAACGCTCGACGAATTCTCGATCCCGCCATTCACTTCCAAAATGCCGTCATCAACCGCCGTCGCGCCCGTATAGGTGCTGGTGCCGGTCAGGATGCTGGTGCCGGGTCCGTTCTGGACGAAACTGCCGCCAACCGCCGATCCATCGACGATCGACCCGGCGTAGTTCCAGATCGACCCTGCGATCGGCGCCAGGGTCAGGGTATGGCCGTTGAGCTGAACCTGGGTCGAATTGCCCGCGTCATCTCCCAAGCCGCCGATGGTGTTATCGGCGCCGAGGCCAAGGACGGCAGTCACGCCGCTGCACGAAGAACCGCCGCAGACCGCGCCACCGACACGGCCGAGGATCACGCCTTCGCTCGACGCAATGGTGTCGGTCGCGCCCAGCGTCAAAGCACCGGCCTCGATGTAGGTCATGCCGGTATAGGATTGCTGCTGGGAAATCGTCACGTTGTTGGCGTTGGTCGCGCTGCTGCTACCCACGCCGCCCGTCGCACTGTCATCCCTGATCAATGTGCCGGACAAGGTCGGACCGCTGCAGGTGACCAGCGTACAGGCCACGTCGTTCGGATCATTAGGCCCGCCGGCCTGCTGGCCATCGCTCATGACGCCAGAGAACGTGCCGCTGCCTGATTGGTCGAAGAGCAGCGTGCCGCCGGCGTTGGTGATACGGGTATTGATTGGAATGGTCGCCTGCCCGGTCGTTACATTGACGTCGAGCGTGGCGCCGACTTCGATAACAGTGCCGCCGGTGTAGCTGTTGGTTCCAGTAAGCTGCAGGGTGCCGCCGATAAGGTGGAGAACGCCGGCTCCGCTAACGTCGCCCGTAAAGATGGCACCGCCGGCGCCTTCCGAGAATTGCAGCTCGGTGCCGCTCGCCACCGAGATCGCAGTCGGACTGGCGAAGCTGCTTGCTTCCACGCGCAACTCGCCGCCGTTGACAACGATGGTGCTGCCGCTGATCAGGGAGAGCGACTGCGAACTCATTCCTGAGAGGTCGAGCAGGCCGGTGCCGTCTTTGGTGATCGCACCGGCGACAGCGGTGGTGCCTGACTCGGTAATGGAGGCCCCGAGCGTGGAGTCGAGATTATTGCCATCACCAATCGTCAGCGTCGCATCGTTGCTGAAGGTGATCGCGGCTTTAGTGCCGGAGTCGGTCGTGTCGAGTGTGCTGAACGTCTGGTTGGCGGTGAAATTCAAAATTGAATTGGATGGATGGGACTTGACGTCGTCAAGGATCAAGCCGGAAACATCGCTGGCAAACACATTAGCGGTCGTCAGGCTCAATGTGCCCGAGTCTATCGTGATGGCGCCTGACAATGAGGTGAATGCCGCAGTTGGGCTTAGCGTCAAAGTACCGGATCCGGCCAGCGTCAATCCATTCGTGCCGGTGATCGCCGAAGTTATCGTGCTGCTGCCTTTGGCGTAGATGACCGCTTCGCTGCCGCCGAAGGCCAGCGTGCCGCCGTTAATCGCGGCGCCGCCGCCACCCATGATGAGGCCGGCTGGATCAGTCCCATCGCCAAGCGTGATGGTAAAGCCCGTCGCCGTTATCGCCGACCCGTCATTCACCTTCAGCGCATAAGCTTGTGCATTTGCTGCAAGCGTCGCGTTGCCGGTTTGGTTGACGATGCTGGTGCTTGTTGCGGTACGGATGCCGCCGCTGGAGCCCGATCCGACGTCGGTGTAGGTGACGTTAGTGTAGCCGTTCGCTCCGTAGGTCACGAAGTTATACGGATTGCTGCTCGCGCCACTGCCGCTGTCGGTAACGATCCACGCTGGCGCCATGCCGTTGACCAATGTCGTCGAGGCGCCTGACGAAAATATCTTCTCGGTGCTCCCCAACGCCGATGTGCTGGAGGGATCGATGAAAAGGGTGGCGTTGCCGGTCCGTACGATGCCGTTGGTGAATGTAACGTTTTCGGCGCCGGAATACGTCGCGCCATTCGCCGACCCGTCCAGCTGCAAGATGGCTGTTTCTGCAATGTTGAAATTGTTGAAGGTGATGTCGGCGGCCGTCGTGCTGCTGTTCCCGATCGCGATCGTGCGCTTGACGTCGGTCAGCGTGCCCCAGGTGCTATTGTTGCCGTCAAGGTCGATCTGGCTGCCGCCGATGACGTCGATGTTGCGCTCCGGCGCCACGATCTCGGTGCCCGTCTGCAATGTGCCACCGTTCAATTCGACCACACCGAGGTCACTTGTCGGCAAGTTTCCCGGCAGGCTGGTGGCGCCGAGCGCGGTGTCGGCCCAGCCCTGTGCCGCGGTGCTCATCACCTCGACGGTTGGCGTGCCAACGTTGCCGATAATGATGTCGCCATAGAAGAACGGGCTGGGCGTCGATAGCACCAGCGTGCCGGCCTTAGGAGTGCTTCCGCCATTGGCGCTGAGGTCGTCGATCGTCAGAGGGGACTCGTCGTCGGCGTTGCCCAAAGCGACATCGTTGGTGCCGGCCGAGACGAGCGGTCCGCCGAGAGTCACGAAATAGCCGTTGACGTTGA
>JASHVN010000638.1 GCA_030044555.1 Xanthobacteraceae bacterium
TGCTGATACGCTCAGTAGATTTCATTAGGCGTGTACGAACTGGCGCGTCGCTGCCCCCTAGGATTGCCCAAATTGCGCGTATTGTCGAAAGCGGCGTGTCGCGACCCGCGGCCGGTATATGGCCAAGTGGGTCCGCCGCGCGTGGATTGCGGGGGGAGTGGATAATTGGATCGTTGGATAGTGACATATTGGGGCATATTGGTTGGTAATGGCGCCTAGAGGGGCGCGGCCAAGCTGACCTCGCAGGAAGGAATCTCGGGGGAAGGTTCTATGCGGCGGCCTTTGCGGCGATACTTTCAAACGCGGAAGGAGGTCGAGCGCTATTTCGGCGGCAAGACCATTACGTGCTTGCTTTGCGGCGGGCGATACGGGCGTCTCTCCTTTCATCTGGCCGCCAAGCACGACATGACGACCGACGAATACAAGGACCGCTTCGGGCTGCCGTGGAGTCGCGGGCTGATATCGGCGCTCTCGCTCGCCAATTCAGGGTGGGACAGCAAGCGCAGAGCCAAGGCCAGCAGACTGGCGCGTAAAACCAAGTTTTTCAAATTTGCGCATTCGAACGGTGAGCGCCGAAAGCTGGCGCCGTTCCTGAGAGATGAAGCCCTCAAACACTTGGGCGCCCACGCCGTCGGTTTTGGCAGGAAATTTGAATCGCGCGTCTGGACGCTGTTCCGGCGGGGGCTTACAGATGCCGCCATCGCCGAGATGCTCGATGTGAACACGATGACGGTGAACCGGCGCACGAAGCAATGGCGCAAGTCCAGGTCGAGAAAGCCAAGCAGGCGTTAGAGAGAGATTTGTAATGTCCAAACAGGGTATGTGGGCGTCGGCGTTTTTCGCGCTTTTTCTCACCGCTTTCGCGGCTCCGGCAGCCGCACAGGATGGCGGACGAGACGTGCCCGGCCGGTTCGACTTCTATGTGCTGTCCTTGTCGTGGTCGCCGTCGTTCTGCGCCGCTGCGGCCGAACGCCATTCCGGGCGCTCGGCCGGCGGACAATGCGGCGCCCGCCCCTATTCGTTCGTCGTCCATGGGCTTTGGCCGCAATACGAGAAAGGCTTTCCCGAATCCTGCCAGGTGCCGGCGCCGCGGATCAGCCGCCGGCTTGTGTCCTCGATGCTGGATCTGATGCCGGCGCCGCACCTTGTCTTCAACGAATGGGACAAGCACGGCACCTGTTCGGGACTGGCGGCCAAGGCGTATTTCGACATGGTGCGCAAGGCGCGCACCGCCGTGAAAATTCCGCCCGAATATGTGGATGTGAGGGAGCCGCTGCAGGTTATGCCGAAGGGCGTGGCCGACGCCTTCATCAAAGCCAATCCGGGGCTCACGCAAAACGGCGTCGCCATCGAATGCAGCCGCAGGCGATTGAGCGAAGTCCGTCTGTGCCTGTCCAAGGATTTGCAGTTTCGCGACTGCCCCGATGTCGTCCGCCACGCGTGCCGGAGCGATAATTTGTCGATGCCACCGGTGCGCGGCGACTGAGCCGCTCGCACGAGCCAACAAGCCTTCTATCTTCAACAGGGTCGTCATCATGAACCTTTGCCGCAGACAAATCCTGCGTCTGGCTGCGGGCGCGGCTGCGCTGCCTCTTCTCTCGCGGCTTGCACAGGCGGAGAGCTATCCAACGCGGCCGGTGCGCATGATCACCGGATTTCCTGCCGGAGGCACGGCCGATGTGTTTGCCCGGCTGATCGGCCAGTGGCTCTCGCAGCGGCTTGGCCAGACGTTCATCGTTGACGACCGGCCGGGCGCGAGCGGAAACATCGCTGCCGAAGCGGTCGTGCGGGCGGCGCCGGACGGTTACACGCTGCTGACCGCCAGCGTGGCCAATACGATCAACGTCAGCCTCAACCCCAATGCCAATTTCAACTTCCTGAAGGACATCGCGCCGGTCGCAGGTATTGGCCGCGTGCCGCTGGTCATGGCCGTCAATGTGTCGGTGCCGGCCAAGAATGTTGCCGATTTCATCGCCTACGCCAAGTCCAATCCGGGCAAGCTCAGCATGGCCTCGCCGGGAGTCGGAACCGCCGGGCACGTCGCCGGCGAGCTGTTCAAGATGATGGCCGGCGTCGACATGGTGCACGTTCCCTATCACGGCGGCGCGCCGGCGCTGATCGATCTGCTCGGCGGCCGCGTCCAAGTGATGTTCGACCCGTTGCCGGATTCGATCGAATATTTCCGCGCCGGCAAGCTGCGGGCGCTGGCGGTGACCACCGCTGACCGCTCGCAGCAATTGCCCGCGGTGCCCAGCATGGGCGAATTCGTGGCGGGCTACGAGGCGAGCGCCTGGTGGGGTCTGTGCGCGCCCAAAAAGACCTCGGCCGAGATCATCGACAGGCTCAACACGCAAGTGAATGCCGGCCTCGCCGATCCCAATCTCAAGCAGCGTTTTGCGGATTTGGGCGGCACTCCCATGCTTGGCTCGCCGGCGCAATTCGGCAAGTTCCTCACCGCCGACACGGAAAAGTGGGCAAAGGTGATCAAGTTCGCCAATATCGGGTCGGGCTGACCGACGCGCGTGCGGACGCTCTGCTGGCGCGGTGATTGCCCAAGGGCACTATCAGCCGGGGCAGTCGAGGCCCATGGGCGGCGCGTGTGCTCGCACAAACCGTGTCCCCCAAAACGTGTCCCCTTGGAAATCGCGGCGAATTGCCCTAAATCATGCCCCGGTCGGCGCGCCGGATCGATTAAGTCCGTGGCGCCATGCCGTTTTCGGTCGTGGCGGGGTAGCTCAGCTGGTTAGAGCAGCGGAATCATAATCCGGAGGTCGGCGGTTCAAATCCGCCCCCCGCTACCAAACTGTAACCCGTCGGGAATGCGCCGGAGCCTTCTAGCAGCTCCGCCAATCGCCATGGGGTGGCGTCCGTCGCTTCACGTGCCGCTCTCGTCGTAATCGCCTCGAACACCGACAATGAATCAAATTTTTGAACCGTCGGCTGGATAGATCGCCGCGGCAGGGATGACTAACGATGGCTCATCGTAGGGGACAAGCGCTTTCAATCCAAGAAGCGGTTGCTCAAAGTGGCGACGACTTTGAGCGGCCACCGCGAAGATCACGGCGAACTCCAAGGCGACCAGAACGGCGCTCCCATATTCGCCGCTCGGCAATCGAAGAAAATGCCAAAGCGCGGCAGTCGCAGCCGCCAGCATCTGATGCGTCAGATATATGCAATAGCTGTAAGCCCCGGTGCGCCGAAGGAACGGTCGATCGAAGAAATGACGCATAGCGCCATCCTCCAGAAGCCCGCGCGCCATCATCGCGCCAAATAGAAGCGACAGAAGAGTTATTCCCAGCCGCAGCGTGAAGCCGGACCTCCAGAGGATCGCTTGTCCTTCGAAATGAAGCCCGGCCCAGCTGCCGATCAGATAAGCCAGCGCGAAGCACCACCATGCGCTGGCGAACCGTCTCAGAGGCGCTCGCAATCGCGGCCGATCATACGCGAGCCGAATGAGCGAGCCCACGCAGAGCCCGTCGAGATGCGCGGCGGTGAACACATAAACGTCGCTCACGTCGCCCGGATAAAAAGTCACGAGCAAGTTGCGCAGCAGAATTGAAATGCCCCAGGCCGCTATCAGAATGATCGCGAGTCGCCTCGGTTGGAAGAAACGAACGACAGCCGACCAAACGAAGTAGAACTGTTCCTCCATCGCCAGCGTCCAGGTCACGCTGATATAGTCGGTGGCTCCAACCGGAAAGAAGATCCGCAGATTTGAGACGAAAAGAAAATACGGCCAGATCGGGTCGTTAAGCGTGAGAAGCCCGAGCGCCGGCAGAGCGATCATGACGATCGCCAGCAGCAAAAAATAAAGTGGAAAAATGCGCAGCGCGCGGTGCCAGTAAAACGGCAAAAAATAGGAAGGCGCTTCGCGCTTGCCGACAAGAATGCCGGTGATCAAAAATCCAGAAAGAACGAAAAACAGATCGACGCCGAACTCGCCGAATTTCTGCGGCCAGTAGAGAACCTGCGCCAGCCAGCTTTGATCCATGACCAGCACGCCGCCGAGATGCGTGAACATCACCATCAGGGCGGCGATGCCGCGAAGTCCGTCGAGCGCAGGAAAACGATCGCCCTTTCTCAAGCCCCTCGTCCCCAAAAAATGACGCTTGGTTTACCTTAAGCGCGAAGTCAAGCGAAAGTCCATTTCACGCACAATAAACTCTTGTTGACAAACTCTTGTTGGCGCTGATGTTTTTCGCCTGCGCTTTTGCTTTCGCCAGAAAGGCGCCGCACCACGGCAACCCGCGAGAGAGCGCTCCGTCCCGGCGTGCCTTGTCCGTGGAGTAGCCAGGCTGGCGCTCGGGCACGCCGCTCGCATGCGCCTGATCGGCGGTAACGGAAACAACCGCGCCGCCGCCCCGGCCCCGTGGGCGTCCTCATCCGTCGTAGACGTCTTCGGCACCTGCAGCTATCCGGAGGTGTTCGGTGCCATTCTGCAAGGCACGCTGGCGCGCGACATCGCCGCGCATTCGGCAAGGGTTTTGCATAACGACCTGCAGGGATTCGAACTGGACGAGGCGGCGGTCCTGGCG
>JASHVN010000639.1 GCA_030044555.1 Xanthobacteraceae bacterium
ACCTTGAGGAGGCCCTTGTCGATCGACTTGATGTAGCGCTTGACGACTTCCTTCTCGTCGAGCTTTTGCGGCAGCTCCCCCTTCATGGCCACGAGTGTCTCGAAGGCGAGATACGGATTGATGGCCTCGGCGCCGTAGCCGGCCAGGCAGCCGAAATGGTGCACCTCGCGCGGCTCGCCGGATTCGACCACGAGCCCGACCGAGGTGCGCAAGCCTTCGCGGATCAAATGATGATGCACGGCCGCGCAGGCGAGCAGCGACGGTATAGGAATCCGGTCGGCGCCGGCGCGGCGGTCGGAGAGGATGATAATGTTGATGCCGTCGCGCACGGCGCCATCGGCTTGCGCGCACAGGGCATCGATGGCGCTGGTCATGCCGGTGGCGCCCTCCGCCGCGGCCCAGGTGGTATCGAGCGTGAGCGATTTGAAATGATCGCCCATATCGGAGATGGAGCGGATCTTTTCCAGATCCGCATTGGTGAGGATCGGCTGGCGGACCTCGAGGCGCTTCACTCTCGATACGCCCTCGAGATCGAACAGGTTCGGCCGCGGCCCGATGATCGAGACGAGGCTCATCACCAGTTCTTCGCGGATCGGATCGATCGGCGGGTTGGTCACCTGCGCGAAATTCTGCTTGAAATAGGTGAAGAGCGGCTTCGGCCGATCCGACAGCGCCGAGATCGGCGTGTCGTTACCCATGGAGCCGATCGCTTCTTCCCCGGTCGACGCCATTGGCGTCATCAGGATTTTCAGATCCTCCTGCGTGTAGCCGAAGGCCTGCTGGCGATCGAGCAGCGACAGGTTCGAGAGCGGTGCGGCTTCCGCGACTTGCGGCAGTTCTTCGAGCACCATCTGGGTGCGCTCGAGCCACTCTCGGTACGGATGGCTCTTCGCCAGCGTGCTCTTAAGCTCCTCGTCGGGAATAAGCCGGCCCTCGTCGAGATCGACCAGCAGCATTTTGCCGGGCTGCAAGCGCCATTTGGTGACGATCTCGTCCTCGGCGATCGGCAGCACGCCGACTTCCGACGCCATGATGATACGGTCGTCGCGGGTGACGATGTAGCGCGCCGGCCGCAGGCCGTTGCGATCGAGCGTGGCGCCGATCTGGCGGCCATTGGTGAAGGCGATCGCCGCGGGCCCGTCCCACGGTTCCATCAGGGCGGCGTGATATTCGTAGAACGCGCGGCGTTCCTCGTTCATGAGCGGGTTGCCCGCCCATGCTTCGGGAATCATCATCATCATCGCGTGCGCAAGCGAGTAGCCGCCCATGGTGAGAAATTCGAGCGCATTGTCGAAGCAGGCGGTGTCGGATTGGCCTTCGTAGGAGATCGGCCAAAGCCGCGAGATGTCGTCGCCGAACTTTGGCGAGGAGACCGAGGCTTGCCGCGCCGCCATCCAGTTGTTGTTGCCGCGCAGCGTGTTGATCTCGCCGTTATGGGCGATCATCCGGTAGGGGTGCGCCAGCGACCAGGTCGGGAACGTGTTGGTCGAGAAGCGCTGGTGCACCAGCGCCAGCGCGCTCTCGAAATCGGGGTCGTGCAGATCGGGATAATAGGTGCCGAGCTGATCGGCGAGGAACATGCCCTTGTAGATCAGTGTGCGGCAGGAGATCGACACCGGGTAGTAGTTTGAGGCGCTGCGCGGCCGCCTGCCGTACATGATGCCGGAAATGGTTTTGCGCAGGATGTAGAGCCGGCGCTCGAATTCGTCGTCAGACTCTATATCCCGGGCGATGTTCGGATTGCGCGCGAGAAAGACCTGCTTGTGCACCGGCTCCGTCGGTTTGACCGACTCGCCGAGCGTCGAATTGTCGGTCGGCACGTCGCGCCAACCCAGCAGCGTCATGTCCTCCTGCGCGGCGACCTGCGCGTAGGTGTCCATGATCTCCTGCCGCCATTCGGCATCGTGCGGCAGGAACAGCGCCCCGACCGCGTATTGGCCGGGAGCCGGCAAAGCGAAGCCCAAAGCGGCGGCTTGCTTGGCGAAGAACTTGTGCGGAATCTGCACCAGAATGCCGGCGCCGTCGCCGGCGCGCGGGTCGGCGCCGACCGCGCCGCGATGTTCGAGGTTGACGAGAATCGTCAGCGCGTCTTCAACGATCTTGTGTGACTTGCGGCCTTTGATGTCGGCAATGAATCCGACCCCGCAGGAATCCTTTTCCAGCGCCGGATCAAACAGGCCGAACCCTGACGCGCTCATCGGCAACCTCACACTCCCCGAACTCACACTCGCCAACCTCACACTCCGCGTGACCGTCGGCGCGCATGCACCCTCCGTTTCCCCATCGTCGCCGGAGGAGGAAAGGGAGGGTGCAGCGCACGGGCGATCAACTCGTCCAGACCTTGATCCAATTCGATTGAATCGGATCAAGGTCTAGTTTTCCTTTGAGCATGATCTGATCCGAAAACCGGTTTCCAGCCCGGATCAAGTCCGGGGCAGGCTTTTCGGGATCATGCTCCAGCAGGCGACCTTTGTGCCGGTCACCAGCCTAAAAGCTTGCTTCTCACCGCCGTCAGACGCGCCCTCGACACCGGCGGCCGACCCCAGCGCCTCGCGGTCTGCATGCTTTCCTCCCGTAAACGAGGCGGAGAGATGCAGCGATCGCGCGCTTTGCGGGGCCACGAATTGGGACAGCAATGCTGTCCTATGCCAAACATGGCAAATTCCAGGCACAAACACAAGTCTCGTGACCTAGTCCAACGCAGATGATCGTTTAACGCAGATGATCGCTTTTCGATCTAACGCCAGAGGTGATCCCCCACTGCCGGCTGCTCACAATCAAGTTGCCGCTGCCCTGCCCGTGCACCGAGTGGACCACGGGACTGGCTTAAGCGCAATGGTCCGCCTACGCTGGAGGTCGAATGAATTTCGCGAGCGACAATACGGCGCCGGTCGCGCCCGCCATTCTCGAAGCGATCGCGAGCGCCAATGAGGGTTACGCGCGCGGCTACGGCAACGACGATTGGACCGCGGGTGTCGAACGGCGCCTGTCAGACATTTTCGAGCGTGAGGTGGCCACGTTCCTGGTGCCGACAGGCACCGCCGCCAATGCACTGGCGCTGGCGCAGATCACGCCCCCCTGGGGCGTCGTGTTTTGTCACGCCGATGCCCACATCGCCACCGACGAATGCGGCGCGCCCGAGTTTTTCGGCGGTGGCATCAAACTCGTCACGCTTGCCGGCGATGCCGGCAAGATCGCGCCGGCGACGCTGCAGGCGGCGCTTTCCGGCTATGGCGCCCTGTCTCCGCACCAGATGGTTGCTTCCGCGCTGTCTCTGACGCAGGCGAGCGAGGCCGGCACCATCTATCGCACCGATGAGATCGCCGCGCTCTGCGACGTGGCGAAAAAACGCGGGCTCGCCGTGCATATGGATGGGGCGCGCTTTGCCAACGCGCTGGTTCGCGGGAATGCCACGCCGGCGCAAATGACCTGGCAGTCCGGCGTCGACGTCCTGTCGTTCGGCGCCACCAAGGGCGGCGCGCTGGCGGCAGAAGCCGTGGTGATCTTCGACCCCGACCGCGCGACGTTCTTCGCCGAGCGGCGCAAGCGCGCCGGTCATCTTCTGTCGAAGCATCGCTTCCTCGCCGCGCAATTTGCCGCTTATCTTGAGGACGGCCGCTGGCTCGCGCTCGCCCGCCACGCCAACATCATGGCCGATCGCCTGGCGGTGGAGCTCAAAGCCGTCGGACTGCCTCCGGTCTGGCCAGTCGAGGCCAATCTCTTGTTTGTCGCGCTGCCGCGCGCGCTCGACGCCAAGCTCAGGGCGGCCGGCGCCAACTATTATGTGCGCGCAAACGAGGGCCTGACGCTTCCCGCTGATCGGGTCCTGGTGCGGCTCGTCACCTCGTTCGCCACCAAAGAGGAAGAAATCGAACGGTTCGTGAACCTCTGCAAAAATTTTTGATTTGCGCCAAAGCGCCGCCCCAATTTCGCATGACGCTTCGTCCGTTGTTGCGTTGCCGGGGCGTCAAGACGCATGGTGGGGATGGGATATGGGCGTCGGGCTAAGAGTGTCCAGGACCGGCATAATGTCAGCGTCCGGAGCCATGACTTCTGGATTTATGACTTTTGGATCTTTGGCTTTCGCGTTATTTGCCGCCGCCATAGCTCATGCGCAGACGGCGGCGGCAGCGGCGCCAAGTGCGGCAGCGGCGCCAAGTGCGCTGCCCGTCACCGCAGCACCGCAGCCGAGACCGGTGACCGGGTTTGTATCGTCATACGCCATCCTGCGTACCGCGCGCGCCGCCGGATTCGAACCGCTGGCGCCGCCGCTGCGGGACGGCACGATCTATGTGCTGCGCGCAACCGATTTTCGCGGCATCCTGATGCGCGTGGTGCTCGATGCGCGCACCGGCGCTATTCGCGACGCTACCCGCATCGTGCCGGCGGATGCCGACGCGTATGAAGTGTCGGCCCCTTATGGGGCACCGCCTTATGCTTCGCCGCCGCCCTACGCGCCACCGCCGTACGAACCGCCGGCATACGAACCTTACGGCGCGGCGGACGAATACGACGCTCCGGCTCCGCAAATGTCGCCGCCCGGTGGGGGCGCGCCGCTCGTAACGCCAACACCGGCGCATCCGGTTGCGGCCATGCACTCATCGTCACTGCCGCTGCCGCACCCGCGGCCCACGGAACTGGTCGGGCAACAATCGGAAAAAACCGGCATGGCGAAAGGGCCCGGCGGGCTCGCGCAATCCGGCAACGTACAGGCTCGCGGCGGCGCCAACCCGGCAGGCGCCAATGCCGGCGCCGCTGCGGCGCCGACGGCTGCGCCGAGCAAAACGCCCC
>JASHVN010000640.1 GCA_030044555.1 Xanthobacteraceae bacterium
TCGCGCCAAAGCTGCAGCGCGATCAGAAGCTGCTTGCCATTCTGCGCGACACCGCCGGTCATCGCCATGCTGAAGCCGACCTTGATAGGCTCGGCCGCCTGGGCGGGCGCGTTGGCGAAGAGCAAGATCGCCGTCAGGATTGCCAGTGCGACGGCCGCGCGCCGCATCGACCAGGCGCAATTGCTCGCCCAGCGTCCCGCCATGAAGCCCTCCCCTTCTGGCCCGACGGCCAGAGCGCCGCCGCTTCGGATCGAACCGATTGGCGCTCTGTCTTTCTTTTTTGCTGAGCGTTTTTTTTGCTCGAAGCGCGCCGGGCCTCGTGCGTTCAGTTCGTCATTGCATCATTTCGTCGCCCGGCATGATGCCCCAGAGATTGGAGGCGGACGGATCCTTTGTCCACACTTTGGGACGCTGCGGACTGTCGCGATGCCACGGCCGCGGCTCGAAATAGCCGAGCTCTTCGTTCATGCGGTCAAGCTCGGCGAACAGTTCGGTGATCAGACCGGCTGGGCTGCGATGATACGTGAAAAGGTTGTGGCCGATGCCGTGCCGGCCCGGCCCCCACAACAGCTTGTAGCCGTTGGTGGAGAGAAAGTCGCAAGCCGTCTGCATGTGGCCCCAATCGCGCAGCTCGAAGGCGGTGTGAAAATGCCGGTTCGAACCGGTCTGCATCAGATTGATGGTGTGATGATCCGGACCGCAGCGCAGGAACGAGAAGAAATCGGCCATCCAATCTGACTCGCGGAAGCCGAGCACGTCGCAATAGAACTTGGTGGTGTGCTTGACGTCGGTGACATGGAAGGCGACGTGGCCCAGCTTGTGCGGCACGATGCCCTTGGCCTGAAATTTCTGGTGCGCGAAATCGGCGCGCTTGAACACTTCCATCACCGTGCCCTTCGGATCTTCGAAGGTCAGCAGTTCGCCGATCGAAGGCTCCGGGTCCTGCTTGCGTTGCGTCTTGATGCCATGCGCCTGGACCTGACCCTCGAATTCGCCGAGATCATCGCCCTCGCCGATCTGGAAACCGACACGCGCGCATTGCGCCTGCGAACCTTGGCGCAGCACTACCGAATGATGGTCGACGGTGTTGGCGAGAAACGTTGCGTCTTTTTCCTTGGCGATCAAAGTCATGCCGAGGATGTTGACGTAGTAATCGGCCTGCCGCTCCACATCCGGCACTTCGTAGCTGGCGTGGGCAATCTTTTTGACGCGAATCATGCGCAGCTCTCCTTCAATCCTGCTTTTACTTTGAACGCGGCAGCGCGCCGAGGACGTCAACCATCCTGGCGACGTCGTCGGCGGCGAAGCCCATGTCGATAAAGCGCTGATAAAGCGGCATGACACAATCGAGGATCGGCGTCGCCACGCCGACCTCCTTGGCCATGTCGTCGATCATCGGGAAATAATGCTGCAATGCCGGGACCGGACCCTGCACCGGCTGAAAGCGCCGCTCCGCCATCCATGGCGCACGGATGCCGAACTGAGTCGAGCCGCCCGAGCCGGTGGCAATCGCCTTGATCATCAGCGGTACGTCGACGCCGGCTTTGAGGCCGAGCGCCATCGCCTCGGCGGTGGCCGCAATATTGATCGCGACCAAGAGATTGTTGACGAGCTTGACCCGGCTCGCGGCGCCGAATTCGCCGAGATACAGGCACGAATCGGCAAAGCCCGCGATCGGCGGTTCGATCTTTTTGCACGCCGCGGCGTCACCGGCGAGGTAGATCACGCCCTTGCGCGCGGCCACCATGCCGGGCGTGCCGGACACTTCGCCGTCGATGAAGATCGCACCCTTCTCGGCGAGCGGCGCGATCTGGCGCTTCTTGTCCGGCACCGGGTGCGACCCGAGTTCGGCGACGATCTGCCCGGCCCGCGCCGTTTGCACGAGCCCGTGCGGCCCCTGCACGGCGTCGTCGAGCGCTTGCGTCGAGGGCAGGCATGAAAACACGATGTCGGCCCGGGCGCCGACGTCGGCCGCGGACCGCGCCGGCACGCCGCCGATCTTCTCGAATTCGACAAGCGACGAGCGGCGGTAGCCGACCACGCGATGGCCGCTCTTGATCAGGTTCTCGCAGATCGGCATGCCGATCTTGCCGACTCCCACAAAGCCGATAGTCGCCATATAGGCTCCTCGCCGTACGTTCCTCGCGACGCCTCTTATGCCACTTCGATTGTTTGGTTGGAGAGATTCACGCGCAGGCCGAGCGTGCCCTCCATGATCGTCCATTCCTTAAGCTCGAAGGTGCGCAGTTTATTGACGAAAAAGGGGTCGCCCTCGGCGAGCACGCGCGCCTCCGCGGCGTCCTTGGCGCGCAGCACGGTCAGACCAAGACCGCTCGGCGGGCCCTCGCCATCCGACAGCGGGCCCGACGCGAACACGAGGCCGCGCTTTTCCAGGCCGATCATGTATTCAAGATGTGCCGAAAGGAACGGCTGGAGCTTCTCCGGCTCCACGATCGGCTTCGACAGCAGCACATAAAGCTTTTTGCGCAACATCTTGCGCGTCAGCTCGGCAATACGCTCTTCGAAAAACATGGCTCTCGCCCCAAGATTTCGGGCGATAGTCGGCTGTTACGGCGCGGCAAGTCAATAACGGCCATCCCACCGCACCACACGCCAAACAGCCGCTCAAATCAGCCGCGAACCATGCGGCAGGCCGAGGAAGTGCCGGCCGACCGCTTCGTAGATCGACAATTGCGACTGCGCCTGCTGCGACACCGCATGCATGTCGCGGAAGCGGCGCTCGAACGCATTGCTCTCGAAAACCGCGGTGGCGCCGGCAGCCAGATAGATGGTTTCGGCCACCTGCCGCGCCTGCTG
>JASHVN010000641.1 GCA_030044555.1 Xanthobacteraceae bacterium
GTCGAGCCTCGTGAGATCAAGTCGCGCAGCCCGGCAATGCAGCATGGCGGCAAATGTCTTCGGCTAAATTGTTCGTCAGATAACTTACAAACTATGTGCGGGGGCGGACCCGCAAAGCCGAAACTCACGAGCCCGTCACTTGTTCCGCAGCTGGCTGCGGAAAAAATGTGGATATGTGCCCGGTGACGCACTGAGCGTGGTGCCGGACTCAAAGTGGCCCGGGCACGCTCGGGCACGGCCTCGTTGCATAAAGGCGCGATCAGTTCACTGGCTATGACAATCCGATCAGGATGATGCAGGGATCATCACTCTGCAGCGGCGACCGGGAAGGCGTATGTCTTGAAGCGATCGCGCAGCGCGGTCTTCTGAATTTTTCCCGTCGCGGTGTGGGGGATTTCATCGACGAAGGCGACGTCATCGGGAATCCACCAGTTGGCGACCTTGCCGGCGAAATAGCCGAGCATTTCAGTCTTGGTGGCGGTTTGACCTTGCTTGAGCACGATGACGAGCAGCGGCCGCTCGTCCCATTTCGGGTGGCGAATGCCGATCACCGCGGCCTCGGCCACCTTGGGATGACCGACCGCGAGGTTTTCCAATTCGATCGACGAGATCCATTCGCCGCCGGACTTGATCACGTCCTTGGAGCGGTCGGTGATCTGCATGTAGCCGTAGCAATCGAGCGTGGCGACGTCGCCGGTGTCGAACCATCCTTCGGCGTCGACGGCGCCGGAGTCTTCCTTGAAATAGCGGCGCGCCACCGACGGACCGCGCACCTTGAGCCGGCCGAAGGTCTTGCCGTCGCGCGGCAGCGCGCGGTCGTCGTCGTCGACGATCTTCATTTCCACGCCGAACGGCGGATGGCCTTGTTTGGATTGGACGTCGAGTTTGGCGTCGCCGGTCAATGCGGCGTATTCCGGCTTGATTGTGCACAGCGAGCCGAGCGGGCTCATCTCGGTCATCCCCCAGGCGTGGCAGATCTCTACGTCGTATTCGTCTTGAAATTTTTGAATCATGGCGCGCGGTGCCGCCGAGCCGCCGATCACCACGGCCCGCAGATGCGGCAGCTTGCGGCCTGTCGCTTCCAGGTGCTGCAGCAGCATCAGCCATACCGTGGGCACGGCGGCGCTGAAGGTGACGCGGTACGCGTCGAGCAACTCGTAGATCGAGGCGCCGTCAAGCTTGGCGCCCGGCATCACCACGGCGGCGCCGATCATCGGCGAGGTGAGCGCGAGGCCCCAGCAATTGGCGTGAAACATCGGCACCACCGGCATGATGACGTCGCGCGAACAGACGCCCATGGCGTCGGCCGGCGCCGCCATCATTGAATGCAGCACGTTGGAGCGATGCGAATAGAGAACGCCCTTGGGATTGCCGGTGGTGCCCGAGGTGTAGCACATGCCGGCGGCGGTGTTCTCGTCGAAATATTTCCAGGCGAAATCGCCATCGGCTTCCGCCAGCCACTCCTCGTAAGGCACGGCATTGCGCAACGCGGTCGCCGGCATGTGGGCGGCATCGGTCAGCACCACATAGCGTTCGATGGTTTTCAGGCGATCGGCAAGCTTTTCCACGATCGGCAGAAAGGTGGTGTCGATCATCACCACGCGATCTTCGGCGTGATTGACGATCCAGGCGATCTGATCGGGAAACAGCCGCGGATTGATGGTGTGGTAGACGGCGCCGATGCCCATGATGCCGTACCAGCATTCGAGATGCCGCCAGGTGTTCCAGGCGAGCGTAGCGACGCGGTCGCCGAGCTTGATGCCGTCGCGTTCGAGCCGCTGCGCCACCCGCAGCGCGCGGGCGCGGAGCGCGGCGTAGTTCGTGGTGTGGATCGGCCCTTCGATCGAGCGCGTGATGACCGGCCGCTCGGCATGATTGAGCGCGGCGTGGTCGATGATGCGATGGCACAGCAGCGGCCAATCCTGCATCAGGCCAAGCATGACCGTCCTCCCAGGAGCATTTTCTTCGCCGCCGCAGCCGAGGCGGCCGCGGTGACGTCGCGCCAAATTACCCATCCGCGGCAGCGACGCCAACATTTTCATCAAGCGGCGCTGCCTCGCTGGACGGCATTGAAAGATCGCAAGAAAGTTGTGCCTTATTCAGCTGAGGACGAGGAGGGAGAAACGCTTGAAGAAGTGAACTAGGCAGGCCTAACTAGGCGGGTGAAAGCTCTTGCCGTCTTCGCCGCATTGCTTTGCGCTTGTCCGCCTGCTGCGGCGCAGCAGATCGCGGTCCGGCACGCCGAGCATGCCAGGCGCGTCCATGGTTACGCGCGCGCCGCACGGCCGATCCAAATTCCGCAACAAACCGCCCCGCCGCAAGAAGCCTTCGCTTCGCTGCCGGATAGGCATCCGGCGGTCGCCGCACCGCCTTCAGATTGCGACGCGCAGCTTGGCAAGATCGCGGTGGCGCGTCCGCTCGGCGAACTGGTCGCGCCAGGCGAATGCGGGGCGCCGGACGCCGTGGAACTGGACAGCGTGATCTTGCCGGATGCGACCAAGGTTGCCATCACGCCGCCGGCGACGCTGCGCTGCCCGATGGCGGCGACGGTTGCGCAATGGGTCCGCGAGGATATTGCGCCCGCCGCAACGAAGATCCTCGGGACGCGGCTGCGCGGACTGGAAAATCTCGGCTCCTATGAGTGCCGCGGCCGCGACCGGGTGCGCGGCGCTACGTTGAGCGAGCACGGCCGCGCCAATGCGCTCGATGTTCACGCGTTCAAGCTCGCCAGCGGCGCAACGCTCGTGCTCGCCGATCCCAAGGCGTCGAAGGACTTTCGCGACGCTGTCCGAGCGAGCGCCTGCGCGCGCTTTGCCACCGTGCTCGGTCCCGGTTCCGACGAGGATCACGCCGAGCACGTGCACGTCGATCTCGAGCCTCGCCGCAACGATTATAAAATGTGCGAGTGGGACGTGATCGCGCCGGTGGCGCAGCCCGTGCCGGCGGTGCAGGTACAAGCCGCGCCGATTCCGCTCGATCAAGTGCCGCTGCCGCGACCGCGGCCAGTGATGGCGAATGTGGGCCGCCGATTCAAATAGCGAACTGTGGACCGCTGCTTCGCGACGCGTTCGATTTATTCCGCTGCAGCTTTCTTCAGAATCTCATCCGGCGTCGAGGAGACTACCTCGACGTATTTGGGCACGAACGTGCGGCCCTCGATGTATTTGATGAATTCCGGCTTGATCTCGTTGGCGAGGATTTTGCGGATGCGCGCGTGCTCTTCGATGTCCGACCACTCGGCGATGAGGAAAAAGCGCTGCGGGTCCTCGGTGTCGCGGCACAGCACGCCGTCCTTCACCTGCGCCCACGATTTGTGCATCGGATTGCCGTCCGAATAGTCGAAGGTTTCGAACAGCCGGATGAACTCATCCTCTTTGCCCTTCTCCACGCGGAAATCGTAGATGTGCAGATAATTACCTTTCGTGGCGAGCGGTTCTTGCGCCATGCGATGTCTCCCTGAGCGGTCGCGGCAAGCGTACGCCGACACCCTGCCGGCCGCAAACCGATTGCAACGACAGGGCGCTCGGATATGCTGGCAGCGCTGGCATGATGGCGTTTGAAGGACGATGCCCAATGACGCTGCGAGACGCGCTGCAAAACACGCTGCCAAACGCGGACTTCGCGCAGAACAATTATGTGTGGCCCAACGACGATCTCAGCGTCATCCCGGATTGGGTCTATACCGATCAAAAGATCTACGAGCGCGAAATCGAGCGCATCTTTCACGGCCATACCTGGAACTTCGTGGCGCTGGAAGCCGAGGTGCCGAACGCCGGCGATTTCATTCGCTCAAATGTCGGGCCGACGCCGGTCGTGGTGGCGCGCGCCCCGGACGGCTCGATCAACGTGTTCGAGAACCGCTGCGCGCACCGGGCGTCGGAATTCTGCCGCGAACTCAATGGCAACGCGCGGGCGTTCATCTGCCCGTATCATCAGTGGACCTACGACCTCAAAGGCAATCTGGTCGGTATTCCGTTCCGCCGCGGCGCCGCCGGCAAGGGCGGCATGCCGGCCGATTTCGACACGCACGATCACGGGCTGCGCAAGCTCGCGGTGACAACCCATCGCGGCGTCGTGTTCGCGTCCTATGCGGACGACATGGAATCGTTCGCCGACTATCTCGGACCCGATGTCTTGCGCGAGTTCGAGGCGACGTTCGACGGCCGCAAGCTGAAAGTGCTCGGCCACTATCGCCATTCGCTGCCCGGCAACTGGAAGCTCTATCACGAGAACCTCAAGGATCCGTATCACGCGACGCTGCTGCATACGTTCCTGGTGACGTTCGGCCTCCTGGTCGTAGGCAATCGATCGCTGATGCTCGCCGACAAGAGCGGCCGGCATGGCGTGATGGCGTCGGCGAAATCGGATGCCAAGGCGCTCTCGGGCGACGCCAAAAAGGAGATGCGCGCCTATAAGGAAGGGCTGACGCTGCGCGAGAAACGCTTCATGGACTTCGTCGAAGAGTTCGACTCGCCCTGGTCGGTGACCATGGCGACGATCTGGCCCAATCTGATCGTGCAGCGGGAAATGAACACGCTGGGCGTTCGCCAGATCGTGCCTGACGGGCCGCACGAGTTCATCATGAAGTGGACGATGTTCGGCTTCGATGGCGACGACGAGGAAATGACGCGTCATCGCCTGCGCCAGGGCAATCTCATGGGGCCGGCCGGCTTCCTCGGGCTCGAAGACAACGAGGCGATCAAGTTCGTGCAGGACGGCATGCGCCGCGTGCCCGGCGGAACCCATCTGGTCAAGCTCGATCCGCAGACGCCTTCGGGAACCGCCGACACGCTGATATCCGAGGCCGCCATTCGCGCCATGTACAAGCATTGGCGCGAAGCGATGGCGCTGTAGGGCCGCGCAATGCAGTCGCCCGCCTCGGCTGCCAACGATCCGCGCCTCGAAGCGCTGCTGCTGCATCGCGAGATCGAGGATTTCAACGCCGCCTATGCGGGGGCGCTCGATGACAAACGGCTGACTGACTGGGCGGAGATGTTCACCGACGATGCCTTCTATGTCGTCATCTCGCGCGAGAACGCCGACCGCGGCATGCCGGTCGGCCTCGTTTATTGCGAGAACAAGGGCATGATCTACGATCGCGCTTTTGCGGTCGAGAAGACCGAGATGTTCGCGCCGCGCTATCTGCGCCACATTATCGGCAACACGCAGGTTTTGGGCGAGGCGGAGAACGGCGATATCCGCGCACGCGCCAATTATGTCGTCATCCAGGTGCTGTTCGATCGTCCGGAAGCCAAGCTGCATCAGGTCGGCGTCTATCACGACAAATTCCGCCGCCTCGGCGACCAGCTGAAACTCGCCGAGCGCCGTTGCGTCTACGACAATCTCCTGGTCGATAACGCGCTCTGTTTGCCGGTGTGAACCGTTCCGGGGACTCGTGCGCCGTGCTTTGCGGCGGCAGCCGCCTCGCGTATAGTGCTCCAAAAATGACGTTGCACGCGGCACGGTTTGCCGCGAACGCAGCGTCCAGAAAATCGATAGGGGAGGCGCGCCATGAAGCATTCGCGTCGTCGAGCCCTGGAGCTTGCCGCAGCCGCCGTTTTGGTGCCGGCCGTCTCTTGCGTCGCGCGCGCCGATAGCTTTCCGTCGCGGCCGGTTACGCTCGTGGTGCCGTTTCCGCCCGGCGGGCCTACCGACACCCTCGCCCGCATCGTCTCCGGTCCGATGCAAACGGCGCTCGGCCAATCCGTCATCATCGAAAACGTCAACGGCGCGGGCGGCATCGTCGGGCTGGAGCGCGTCGCTCGCGCGGCGCCCGACGGCTATACGCTCTGCGTCGGCCATTGGGGAACGCACGTCGTGCTCGGTGCGACCAAGAAGTTGCCCTTCGACGTCTTGAACGATTTCGAGCCGGTGGCGCTTCTCGGCGATACGCCGATCTGGCTGGTGGCGAGAAAGAATTTTCCGGCGCAGAATCTGAAAGAGCTGATCGCCTGGCTGAAACAACATCCCGGCAAGGCGCTGGCGGGCTCGGTTGGCGTCGGCGGTGCCTCCGATCTCAACGCCGATTATTTTGAAAACGCCACCGGCACGAAAATCCGCTTGATCCCGTATCTCGGCGCCGCGCCGCTCGATCAGGATTTGCTCGCCGGACGCATCGATTTGTTTCTCGGCATGGGGGCCGCGACGTTCACCTTCGTGCACGCCGGCCAGATGAAGGCCTACGCGGTGATGGCGAAGTCGCGCTGGTGGGATGCGCCCGACGTTCCGACCATGGAGGAAGAAGGCGTGCCCGGCCTTTACGCGTCGTTCTGGCACGGATTGTGGGCGCCAAAAGGAACGCCGAAGGACATCATCGCCAAACTCAATTCCGCGGTCCGTGTGGCGCTCGCCGATCCGACCGTCAAACAGCGATTTGCCGAGCAAGGTCAGGCCGTGCCGCCGCCCGATCAACAAACACCGGAGGCGCTCGGCGCATTGCAGCGCGCGGAAATCAAAAAATGGTGGCCGATCGTCAAGGCCGCCGGCATCGAGGCGGAGTGAACAGCCGGGAGCGGGCAACCATGGGTCTTCCACGCCGTCACTTTCTGCTTCTGGCCGGCGCTGCCGCCGCTCCGGGGTTTCCGCAACTTGCCTCGGCGCTTGATTATCCGACGCGCTCGGTGCGCATCGTCGTCGGCTTTCCGCCCGGCGGCCCGACCGATATTTATGCGCGGCTGATCGGCGACTGGCTGTCGTCACGCCTGGGCCAATCCTTTGTCATCGAAAACCGCCCCGGCGCCGGCAGCACGATCGGCGTCGAGGCTGTCGTCGCCTCGCCGGCCGACGGCTATACGCTGCTTCTGGTCAGCACGTCGGCCACGATTGCGGCGACCTATTACCAGAATCTCAGTTTTGACTTGGTGCGCGACATCGCGCCGGTCTGCGGAATCTCGCTCGAGCCGCTGGTCATGGTGGTGCATCCGTCGATGCCGGCGAAGACGGTGCCCGAGCTCATCGCTTACGCCAAGGACGAGCCCGGCAGGGTGGTGATGGCCTCGGTCGGCAATGGCACGACCCCGCATCTTGCCGGCGAGCTGTTCATGATGATGGCGGGCGTAAAATTCCTCCACGTTCCCTATCACGG
>JASHVN010000642.1 GCA_030044555.1 Xanthobacteraceae bacterium
GTCCTGGTCACGCGGCTGCGCCAAGGCCAGCGGGCGACGGTCCTGCAAATGCCGGCGAATGCGCGCACGGCGGAGATCGCGGCCCAGACCGCCGAGACGCTGCCGGCGTCTTTCGTCGATTAGGCGTTCGCGCCCGGCGGCGGTCGCCTCGAGGCGACCCTGAATTAACTATTTGGTCTCGCGGGAGCGAGCGGCGCAGCACCGTGGCTCCTGCGGGAAAATGTGGATAATTTCCGCCAAAAATCAGGCTGTAGCGCGCCGAATCTTCGAAAAGTCGCAGCAATGTTGGTGCCAATTGGCAACACTGTTCGAATTCAGCGAAACCATCGCTTGCCGAGTTCCACTATCGTCGATAAGCAAATTGCGGTCGTCGAGTCTGGAAACCATTGCCGCGGTGAAAGAGGAACCACGCACGGCAGTGTAACGTTGGCAGGTCTGGCAGCGGCTCTGGCACTGGACGCAGGGCAACGTTCGTGCTGCCGCGGAGGTCGTGATGCGTTCTGCCGGTAATTTCCACCCGGAATGGGGATATCTCGCCCCGGCGCCGAGCTTTATGCGGTCGGTGCGCACCGCCCTGGTGGCGACCGCAATCGGCGCTATCGCCGGCGCGGTGGTGGTGGTGTCGCTGGTGGGACACCCCGGCGCCAATGACAGCAATACCTCGATCGCCGCGCATGCCCTGGTGACCACAAATGCACCAGTCGTCGCCGCGCCCGCAGTTGCGGCATTGCCGTTCGGCGAGGCTGCGGCCGCGATGCTGGCGCAAGCGCCGGCCGTGGCCAAACTCCAGCCGGCGCAGGAGGCGAGTGCGGCAAGCGCGGCGCCGAGCGCACCCAGAACCGAATTCAAGACCGCTGCGAAGCCGGCAATGACTGCGAGCGCCAGCGCGGCGGGCGTCGCTTCGGCGGCTGCACAGTCTCCGACACCGGTGGCGGGCCCCGTAACCGGCCCCTTGGCTGCATTGCCGGACGATGCGCCGCCGGCGGACGCTGGGCCGGCTGTCGCGAGGGATGCACCGGTGGCGACCGCCGCGGCGGACAGACGGCGTCGCATCGAGAGCTACCAGGCCAGGCGCCGTTGGCAGGCGGCAAACAATGCCAAGAAACACTGGCATGACAATCAAGGCTTCGCCGCACTCTTCCATATCTTCGGCGGCCCGTTCGCGAATTAAGTCCATCGCGCGCTAAAAATTACATCCCGCGCGTCGTGGCTCGGCGAGCGGGATGCGCGTTTGCAAAATGAAAAGCGCGATCGCTTTTAGAGCAGAATGGGTTTTATTTGAATCGCCATTCTGCTCTGGCTTATCGTTGGAGCACGATCTTTCCCGAAAACCGGTATCCACTCTTCGGGATCATGCTCTAGTGCTTGCAGAGATTCCATTTGACCGCCCAGAGCAAGTGCTCGTGAGCGGCGTCCCACGTCGCGAACTGGTAGTACGGGTGATGGTGGTGGCGCCACCACTGAAAATTTCCGGCCAATGGCTTTTGCGCCGTATCCACCCACACCCGGCACCAGCCGTCGTCAAACTTGGCGACGGCGTAATCTGCGCGTGCCGCGGTCGTGGCTGCGCAGGTCACGGCCAGCGCAGCCAATGCAAAAACGAAACGCTTCATTGTCGGCTCCCTGTTGCGCCTTCTGGCGAACTCACCCATAGTGACGGCGCTGATTTTTAAGCAGGGCGATTACCGGCTCGTGACACAACTTTTGTGCAGTCGAAGGTAAATCGCAGAAACGGAGGACGCAGCCATGCCGGAAGTCGTCGTCTACATGCTCGAAGGCCGCTCGCTCGAACAGAAGCGCGGACTGATCCAAGACATTACTGCTGCAGTGGTGAAGAATGCCGGCGCGCAGCCTGACGCGGTGACGGTGTCGCTGGTTGAAACGGCGAAGACCTCCAAGGGCAAGGGCGGCGTGCTGTTCAGCGAAATGCAGGCCCGCTAGCCGTCAGCAACCAGCCGGCAAGGCCAAGCAGAAACCAGGTGATAGCCAGCTGTTGCCGGCCGGCGCGCTCTGCGCGTACCGGCGGACAGCGGCTATTTATCGTTGAGAGTCCCGTTAAAATCTCTGTGAGTGCGCTGCACAATTTTCTTGCTGCATTGCGGTATAGGCCCGATAATCGCCGCGGAGACATAGATGAGACACATCGAGGAAGGTGTCACGTGAGCGAGATCTGGGACACGAAAGACGGGCGGCGCCGGGTGCGTCGTGACCCGCCGACGGTCGAAGAGGCGGTGCTTGCCGCCCAGGGTTTGACCGACGAGATGAGCGAGCAGACCGAAATCGTCGCGTCGCTGATGCAGATATCGGCCGAGGAGGCCAGAGGCGCCGTGCTGCGCCTGGGGCAGCGCAAGGACGTTGAGCGCGTCACCATCGCCGCCCGCGCGCCGCGCGCCGGCGCCAACGCTGCGCCGCGTGCGGTCGTGGTCGAACGCCGCACGGTGCGGCGGCCGCTGCCAAGCCGCCGTTTTGCTTAAGCACAAGCATCGGATCTGCAGCGCGCCTGCGCTGCAGATCCTTCGCCGGCCGTGATCAGCGATTGCGGGCGCCGGTTTCGCACCCGGCGCCCGCAATGATCTCATGTCGCGCGGGTCGTATTGTCGCGCAGGTCCTATGTCGCGCGCTCATGCCGCGGCATGTTGGGGCGGGCATGGGGATTGAACTATAATGCCGCCTTGTTTGCCGGGTCGGGAGCAGCAGCGAGCTTTCGCCAATGAACAAAACTCTCGTCAAGCCGCGCACCAAGGTGAAGACGAAGACGCAGCGGCCGCCGCTCTACAAGGTGATCCTGCTCAACGATGATTACACCCCGCGCGAATTCGTCGTTCAGGTCCTCAAAGCGGTCTTCCGCATGAACGCCGATCAGGCCTATCGGGTGATGATGACGGCGCACATCAAGGGCTCCTG
>JASHVN010000093.1 GCA_030044555.1 Xanthobacteraceae bacterium
CGCGGCATGGGGAAATCCTCGCTGGTCAAGGCCGCCCAGGCGGCGATCGGCGCGGCACACCCCGTTCCGGGGCTCAAGCTCGTCGAAATTCATCGCGAGGACATCGAGTCGCTGCCTGATTTGATGATGCTCTTGCGCAGCGCACCGCAACGCTTCATCGTCTTCTGCGACGATCTCTCCTTCGATGCCGAAGACACTTCCTACAAGTCGCTCAAGACGATGCTTGAGGGCGGCATCGAAGGCCGTCCGGACAACGTGATCTTCTACGCCACGTCGAACCGCCGCCACTTGATGGCGCGCGATATGGTGGAGAACGAGCGCTCCACGGCGATCAATCCCGGCGAGGCCGTGGAAGAAAAAGTCTCGCTCTCGGACCGGTTCGGTCTATGGCTCGGCTTTCACCGCTGCAGCCAGGACGAGTTCTTGACCATGGTCGAGGGCTACGTCGCTCATTTCCGCATTCCGGTCTCCGCCACAGACCTGCGCCGCGAGGCACTCGAATGGGCGACGACGCGCGGCGCTCGCTCCGGGCGCGTGGCCTGGCAATATGTGCAGGATCTGGCGGGGCGGCTCGGGGTGAGAATGGATGCCAGATGAGGCAGGTCAGGCCTCGGAAAACAAGCTTTCCGACGCCTCACCTCCGACTTCTGAACTGAACTACGCCCCGTTGAGGAATTGCGCCGGATCGACAGGGGTCGCGCCCTTGCGGATCTCGAAGTGGAGTTCAGGCGTTTTGACGCTTCCGGTGTCGCCGGCCTTGGCGATCACCTCCCCGCGCTTCACGGTTTGGCCCCGCTTGACCAGAATCTCGCTGGCATGCGCGTAGGCGGTGACGAAGCCGTCGCTGTGCCGGATCAACACCAGATTGCCGTAACCCTTAAGTTCGTTGCCCGCATAGGCGACGACTCCGTCGTCAGCGGCCTTGATCGGTGTGCCCTGCGGCACCGAGACATCGATCCCGTCGTTTTGCACGCCGTTTGGCGCGACCCCGAAGCCGGCGATGACACGCCCATGAACCGGCCAGCCGAAACTTGGCACCGTGCCTACGGCTTCTGCAGCTTTAACCGGGCTCTGCTGCGGAGGCGGCGCCACGGGGACCGCATTCCAGGCGCTGTGCGGCGATTCCTTGATGGCGGCGACGTCTCGATGCGGTGGCGGCGGCGCCGGCGGCGGGGCCGCTTCGGCGCGCTGCTTTGTGCTGGCCCCAGGAATAACGATGTGCTCGCCCACACGGACCCTCGTGTAGAGAGAGATGTTGTTGGCTTTGGCCAACTCGCCAACCGGCTTGCGATAGAGGCGCGCGATGCTGTTGAGCGTCTCGCCGGCCGTCACGACATGCATTTCACTGCCAGTGGCCGAGACAGCTCGCGGTGTACCCAGATGGTCGGGCACGGTGGCTACCCGGGTTGCCGGCGGCGCGTAGGCCATGACCGGAGCCGAGCGGTAGCGCGGGATCACCAGATGCTGGCCGACATGAACCGCCGCAGGATTGCTGATGTGGTTGGCCCGCATGATGACCGCGACCGGCACGCCATGCCTGTGGGCGATCGTTTCGAGCGTTTCGCCAGGCGCAACGGTGATAGCGATACCGCCGTCCCAAGACCAAGTCGGTGGCGGAGGCGGAGGCGGCGCCTGATGCACCGAGCCGGTGATTTCGCTGTTCTGTGGCTGGTACGATCCCATACCGCGGCCGCCACCCGAGACGCCCTGCGCATCGGCGCTGGCAATCGGCGGCAGCGGCCGGCTGCTGACCATACGATTAGTCGCCGGCTGAGCGGGAATTGAACCGGTCACTTCGCTGGGCGGGGGGCTGGCGGAACCGAAAGTGTCCGAGAAACGCCCCGAGTCGCTACAGCTTGCGGCACCCAGCCCGATTAATGAAATGGCAACCACTTGCGGCCAAATGGCCGGCCAACGCGACGCGCACATGGTCACTCGCTCGCACGCAACAAACACTGCACGCGACTAAACAAGAGTGAAGTAAACAGCTCTTTAAGTGACCCGCCGGCGATTTAATAAAAATCTGGACTGTGGCACAAAAACTACAATTCCCGGGCCTGTCCGGGCAGCAGCGGCACAAAGCGCACCGCGATCAGATTTTCACGAACAAGCTGCCCGCCGGGCGTCTTTGTCAGCTTCACCAGATGCTGCGCGGCCTTCCGCGGCCCCAGCGGCAGCACCATCTTGCCGCCGGCGGCGAGCTGTTCGACGAGCGCAGGGGGCACTTTATCCGCCGCGGCGGTCACGATGATGCGGTCGAACGGCGCCCGATCCGGAGCGCCGGCGAAGCCGTCGCCGGCGCGAATGGTCACGTTGTCGTAGCCCAGCGTCTTCAGCCGGTCCCGCGCCGTGTCGGCGAGCGTGCGATAGCGCTCTATGCTCACCACCTCGCGGGCGATGCGGGACAGAACAGCGGCCTGATAACCGGAACCGGTTCCGATTTCGAGCACGCGACGTTGCGGGGCGACTTCGAGCTGTTCGGTCATATAGGCGACCACGTAAGGCTGACTGATGGTCTGCCCGCAGGCGATCGGCAGCGCCTGATCCGCATACGCGCTCTCAAGGTCGCTGGCGGCAACGAAATGCTCGCGCGGCACCTCATCCATGGCGCGCAAAACCGCCTTGTCGCTGATGCCGCGCCGGCGCAGCGTCAGCTGAAACTCCATGCGTTCAATGTCGGCTGCGGCTTCGGCGGCCACTTTGACCTCGCAAGCTATCTTATCACTTCAGGGGCGCGCTTGCACCGGTTCGGGTTCGATTACCGCGAAGGGAAAAAGCGGCCGCCGGCCGGTGGTTTCATGAAACTTAATCCGTGCCGCCGGAACCAATAGAGGTATTCGGCAATTGTCTTAATTGCGCTGGAAACACCCGGCGACAGCAGCTCAAAATGAGCATCGATCGGCGATCGCCTAATTTTTCTCTTATTGTCGTGGGAGGTCTGAATGCGCACGCGGGGCGCGCAGCAGATGACAACAGACCAAAGCTCAGGCGTAGGCAAGCGAGTGCTGGTGGTCGAGGATGAGCCGATGATCCGGCTCCTGCTCGACGACATGTTGACTGAACTCGGCTACTCAATGGCGGCCGAGGCCGGCAGGCTTGACGAAGCGATCACGGTCGCGAAACAGGCCGAGTTCGACCTCGCCATTCTCGATGTCAATCTCAACGGCCAGCCGGTCACGCCGGTCGTCGACGTCCTGGTCGAACGCAGGGTGCCGTTTGTCTTTGTCAGCGGCTATGCCCGGCGCGGCATCCCGGAAGCCCACAGCAAGACCCCGCTCCTGCAAAAGCCCTTCCAGGCCGAAGGGCTTGCCCGCGCGCTCGCCAGCCTGAAGGCCAAAGCGGCGAATTAGGTCAAATCTAATCTTGCTCCGTCGCGGCGCCGAACAGGTCGGCGAGCCGCGTCATGAACGGATCGTCGGTCATGTCGAGCTTGAGCGGCGTAACCGAGACGCGGCGGTTGTCGAGCGCCGCCAGATCGGTGCCGTCGGCCGCCGGGACGAAAGATTGGCGCGCATAGGCGATCCAGTAATACGGGTTGCCGCGGCCGTCGGTGCGCTCGTCGATGTGCAGCCGCTCCTGCCTGCGGCGCCCCTGCGCCGTCACCGCGACGCCTTTGACCTCCTCGGGCCGGCAATCGGGAAAATTGACGTTGATCAGAACGTCATGCGGCATGCCCTTATCCAGCACACGGCGAATAATGTCGGGCGCGAATTTCAGGCTGGTCTCCCAATAGGGCGGCTGGCCGCTGCGCGATTTATAGGACTGCGACAGCGCGAGCGACGGGATGCCGAGCACCGCGGCCTCCATGGCGCCGGCGATGGTGCCCGAATAAATCACGTCCTCGCCGGCATTGCGCCCACGGTTGACGCCGGAGAGCACGAGATCGGGACCCTTGTCCCTGAGCAGATAGCGCACGCCCATGATCACGCAGTCGGTCGGCGTGCCGCGGACGGCGTAGTGGCGCTCTCCGACCTCGCGCAGCCGCAGCGGGTCGTTGAGCGACAGCGAATGGGCAACGCCCGACTGATCGAATTCCGGCGCCACGACCCAGACGTCGCTGGAGAGCGAGCGCGCGATTTTTTCGCAGACGTTGAGACCTTCGGCGTGAATGCCGTCATCATTGGTAACCAGGATGCGCAATCTATTTCTCGATCTTCTTCATTCCGCCCATATATGGCGCAAGCGCAGCGGGCACGGCAATCGAACCGTCCTCCTGCTGATAAGTTTCCATCACCGCAATCAGCGCGCGGCCGACGG
>JASHVN010000643.1 GCA_030044555.1 Xanthobacteraceae bacterium
ACGGCCCGGCAGCTCGCGCCGCCAACCACCGCCGCAACCACCCGCTCACGCAGATCATTGGAAAGAGGTCGGGTCATGCGATGCTGGCCCCCTATCCAGCCAGCATCTTGAATCACAAGCCGCGATTCGATGGAATCCTAACCGATTCAATCAATCCATAAACCGCTCTAGTCTAATATATTTGAATGGCCCGGCCGAGGCTACTTTGGCGACTTCGAGGAAAAGGCATTTCATGCTGGATTGGGACGTTGCCATATGGCACACGCCTCGCCTTTTAGACGATAGTTTTGTATGCACGAGTTAACAGTGCTGTGCTGAATCGGTGTCCTGTGAGCAATAGCGCGATGAAAGGAAAATGGCAGCTTGCGGCGCCTGATCAAAACTCCACTGGTGTTTGACTAGTCCTGCCAGACGAACATCGTGCGCGCTGCCGTCGTAACCGCAGCGCGCGTTTTTGGCGTTCATAATGAGCCGCCGCCATTTGCCAGCGCGTGATTAAGCATTCGAACGCATTGCCACCGGGGCAGCGGGCGTCGATCGGATGCTCGAATTCGGTCGACGGGTGATCCGCGTCAAGCGTGATCACGCTCCTGGCGAAGAACTCAGGGGAACTGACATCGACGATCACCTCCCGCTCCGCCCGCGCACCATGCGTTACAACGATCATAGATCGGTCAATGTTTGCGTGAAGTACGACGGGAGCAAGGGTGGGCTGGAGTGCTGGCGCATAGTCGTGCAGGGCGAACCAAGAGGCCACGTTCCGGTTGCGAGTCCAGGACGGACCGATACCGATTCGCAGACGATCGTTCTTGCCTATGATGGCGCCGCGCCAAACCTCCATTCGTTCGGGTATCGCCAGGCCAAGAGATGGGGCAACTTTCTTAAGCGCAGTGACGAATGCATCCGATGAGCCGAACGCATCAACGACCTCTCGGTGGTCATGATCCCAAGCTACCATGATGCCGACGTAGGCGGCGGCCGTCCCGATCCGGTCGTGATGCCGATAAAGTCCGACAACAGCGCGGCCCCGGTCGCAATTTGGCAGGGTTAAGATCAGCGTTTTGGCGTCGGCGGGGGACCTTACGAGATCATAATTGAAGTTCTCCGGGAGACCGCCGGAGAGTTCATTGAACCAGAATTTGCTGTTTGATAGGCCTTCCGTGCAATCGCACAGGATGAACGCTTCCGCCACACATGCCTCCCATCGAACCACGGTTCAACAGGAGTCATTGGCCCAACGGGCGTTTTACGGCGGACTCCTCCGCCATCGCGGGAGTAGCTGAAAACCTTACGATCTACAACAGGCCAGCCAGTAATTCCTGCGACACTGCCCTGACGAGACCTGGCGCACATGCGGTGCCTGGACTTCCGTTGTGCGCGCAACCCTAACCCTTCCGAGCAACGTAAGGTGTTGTGCGGCATCGGGCTTCTTGGCGTTCCCGTACATAAATTGTATCCCAATAGCCAAAGCCTTTCCACGCACGCGCGGCGAACAGTTCTTCACATCGGTCAAGAGCATACGCTGCAAGCGGAGCGCTCGCTCGCGAACAGCGGCGCTCGTGCCAATCCCATAAGTTGGTGATGACGTCACTGTTTTCGAATTTCCTCATGAGTGCCCCGTCAAAGCAGCGCTCGTCTTCTGGCGCGACGACGTGCACCGAGCGACGATCTTCTCCCGAAGACGAGTGAGCGTAAGTCCATTTCTCGCGCGCCTTCGCTGACTGCGGCCCTTGACTGCCAACACTGGGCAATGTGCGATCTGCATAATCTGAGCTGCTCGACTGCCCACCAAGCGCTCGTACAGTGCCGAATGACCCCGCGCCCCCATGACGAGCAGGTCGACATTCAGGTCCAGCGCGAGCTCGGCAATGGCCTGCACTGGATGCCCGACTAACACGTGGCTCTGAAGTGTTACGCCGCAGCCCGCCGCCAAGGCCTCAGCACGAAAGAGAAAGCTGCGCAGCCGCTGGGCAGCGTTATCATTTTGCTCGCGAATATCTCCGACGAACAGCGGAATATGACTAATCTCCCCAACTGAAACGATGTGGAGTTGACTTCCATTTTGCTCAGCGATCTTCAGCGCCAAAGTGAAAGCGTCGATGGCGCTCTCGGATCCGTCATAGGCATGAAGAATTCTACGAAAAAGTTTTTCGGGCATAACGATCTGTCCTACTGTCGCCACCACGCCTCAGTTGATCACTTTTTATGCGAGCCCAAGCCGGTCACGGCGGCATTCTTATGTCTCTTGGAAGACGGGCGACGACCATGCGGATTCGCGACCATGCGACCCGAACGTGCTCGAGGCCCGCTGCGTATGTATGGCGCTCGCAACGCCAACGAAATGATCTTCTCGGAGAGAATCGACAAGCTTATTGGCGTGAACGGCCTCGCCAGCGCAATGCTTTCATTGAATTGATTGAGGGCTTGAATGGGCGGAAGCAGCCGAGGTGGCCCAAAGCGTATTAAGTGGCCACCCGAAAATTTGATATTCAAGTCCAGAAAGAGACCGCGGAATACAATAGGTTTGTGGCGGTCGGATGCAATGACAATAGGATGTCCAGCGCCGCTGTTGCGTTGCTCATAGGCGCG
>JASHVN010000094.1 GCA_030044555.1 Xanthobacteraceae bacterium
TCATCGTCTCCAGCTTGGCGATTTTCGGCCTCTCGACGATGCTTTCCGCAACGGCGCATTCGACGGGGATGTTGCTGTTCTGGCGGTTTTGCACCGGTTTCGGGCTGGGCGGAATCATCCCCAATACTGCCGTCCTTATCTCCGAATATATGCCCAAGCGCCTGCGCGCTACGATGTTCATGCTTGTCTCATCGAGCGTCCCCCTCGGCGCCGCTCTCGGCGGAATGCTGACGGCCTATGTGATTCCCCGCGGCGGCTGGCAGTGGGTATTTATTTCCTGCGGCCTCATCACCCTGACGCTCCTTCCATTCTTTGCTTTGCTCGTGCCCGAATCCCTGCGCCGGCTCTCTTTGCGCACGGGTCAGAACGCCCAGATTGACCGCATCTTGAAGCGCATCGATCGCAACTACGCGCCGCGCCCAGGTGTCCAGTTCATCGTCAACGAGCCGCAAACAAAGGGGTTTCCGATAAGCGAACTTTTCCGTCAGGGACGCGCCCTCACCACGATCTGCCTCTGCACTGCCCTGTTCGTGAACATGATGGCGCTCTACTTCCTCAGCAATTGGCTGCCTACGCTGATCCATAATCTGGGTTACCCTGTCCGCTCTGCGGTTCTGGCTACCACCGGTCTGCAAATCGGCGGCATT
This sequence comes from Xanthobacteraceae bacterium, assembly GCA_030044555.1. GTDB lineage: Bacteria > Pseudomonadota > Alphaproteobacteria > Rhizobiales > Xanthobacteraceae > BOG-931. The sequence goes on from JASHVN010000094.1 coordinate 648, forward strand.
CTCGGCAGCGTTTCGGTCGGCTTTCTCTCGGATCGCTTTCGGCCGACCCGCGTCCTTGCTGTCGCCTTCCTCATCGCCTCGGTGTTCACCGGCGCTATCGCGTTCTCCGGTTCGCAGTTCGCGCTCGTCGTCACCCTGATCTTTTTTGCCGGCTTTGGCTGCAACGGCGCGCAGCTCGGCGCAATCTACGTTTCCTCGATCTCCTATCCGACATCCATCCGCTCGACGGGAGTGGGCTGGGCGCTGGGTACTGGCCGTCTGGGAGCAGTCGCGGGTCCGGTGATCGGCGGATTCCTCCTCGCTTTTGGTTGGCCATTCAAATCGCTTTTCGTCCTCGCATCGATTCCGCCGCTGGTGGGAGCGCTTGCCACCGTTACTTTGGGCCGCGAGGCCCGCAAGCTGCAGCTCGCGCACGGCGTCGGACCGGCGCGCCTGGAACTCAAGCCCGCCGAGTAAAACGTCCTGAAAGAAGCTCAAGACATGAATGCCACCGCATTGGACGGGATCACCGTCCTCGAATTCGCCAACTATGTCAGTGGACCCTATGCCGGCATGTTGCTCGCGGATCTCGGCGCCACCGTGATCAAGATCGAGCATCCTGACGGCGGTGATCCGTTTCGGGGTTGGGGAAAGACCGACTACAACCCGACCTTCGGCTCGATGAATCGCAACAAAAAAAGCGTCACCATCGATCTCAAGAGCGAGAAAGGCCGAATTCAGGTGCTCCAGCTCGCCCGCAAGGCTGATGTGGTGATCGAGAACTTCCGTGCCGGTACGATGGATCGTCTTGGTTTCGATTATGAGTCGCTGGCCATCGATAATCCTGGGCTGATCTATTGCTCCGTGACCGGCTTCGGCTCGAAAGGCCCTTATCGCGATCGTCCCGGCTACGATACCGTCGGCCAGGCAGTTTCAGGTCTTCTGGCGGTGCTGACCGATCGGAGGGCGCCCCAGACCATGGGCATCTCCCTTTCCGATCATCTCGCCGGCATTTTTGCTTGTTATGGTATTCTCGCTGCGCTCATGGCGCGCACCAAGAGCGGCCGGGGTCAGCGGGTAGAAACCTCCCTCCTTCAGGCAACCGTCGCCTTCCTTGGAGAAAATGCCGCGAATTTCTTCGAGGATGGAGAGGTGCCGACGCGGAAGACGCGCTGCATGCGCGCCCAGGTTTTCGCCTTTACCGCAGGAGACGCACTTCCTTTTGTTATCCATCTGTCATCGCCCCCCAAATTCTGGCAGGGACTGCTCACCGCGACGGAGCGCCATGATCTTGGCCTGGATGAGCGGTTCAAGACGCGCCCTGCCCGGGTGACAAATTACGACGCCTTGCAGAAAGAGCTTGAAGCGATCTTTCGCACGCGCCCGCGCGCGGAATGGCTGGCGCGGCTCGGCGAAGCCGATGTGCCCTGCGGACCAATCAACGGCATTGACGAGGTCTTCGCCGACCCGCAAGTCCAGGCCCTCGATATGCGCAAGATTTTGCCGCACGCATCGCGAGGAACGGTCGCCGTTGTCGGCAGTCCGGTCCTAATGAGCGCAACTCCCCCGCGGATCGAGACATCGGCCCCCGCTCTCGGTGCCGACAATGCATCGATCCTCCCTGAAGCATGATCCCGAAAAGCTTGGCGCTCAGAGCTTTGAGCCGCCGTCGACCGCGATGATGTCGCCCGTGATCCAGCGCGCTGCATCGGAAGCGAGAAATTCGACAACGGAAGCGACGGATCAGTTGATTGTCGGCGTGGCAAAGCCCGATGCGGATTTTTTATCGATGCCTCAATCGGCCGCCTTGCCGCTGCTGCTCGGCTCGCCCGCGACGGTGGGAGTCTGGGAGATGAGATTCGAGATCGACGCCGACCGGTCAAGGTTGCCGTCAGTCAACGGGTCCGAGAAACCCGCGCCGCGGGCCGTACGGGAGTCTCCCCGTACTCAGTGGTGATCGGGGCAGGAACCGGTTGCTCGCCTTTCTCGTCGAAGATCAAGACGTCGAGCGTCGATTTCCCTGGCTTGATCACGTAATCGTAGTCATTCAACAGGCGCGTTATCACTCGCTCGAGCGATCCCGCGTAAACGCCATCGCGCGTTTCATTGAGCGCGATCGAAGAGCGGTAGGAAATTTTATAAGCGGTTGACAGCGCGGAAAGCACAGCCGCGACAGTCGCCTGATGGACTTCGAGGTGAACCGCCTTCCGGCCACCCTGCAGGCAAAGTAAACCGGCAGCGTCGGACATGCGGGCGCGGTATGCGTGCTCTACATTGACCGATCGCGAACGGCAGGACGGAACATCGTGCGCGGACGCTGAGCCTGCGCTCAGGAAAAGTACGAGAACGACGGCCAATCCAGTTTGGTCACGTGACATCGTTCATCTGCGCCAAAGTCCATCTGCGCGAAAAAGGCCCGCCGGGTCGAACCGCCCGGCGGGCCGCAACGTCATAGCAGGTGAGACGCCGCTCTGGCGAGACCGGCTGCCTCAAAACTGGAAGAAGTCGAACAAGTCACTGATCGCCGGACTGTTGACCGGCACGTAGGGATTATTCGAAGCAGCGATCGGGTCCGGGAAGTTGTCGCGGCTCCGATACGTGATCGGCGGAAGATTCCAATTGCGCTCGATGAATTTGACGATCGAGACATGATCCGCGTATTCGTGCGAGATGTACCCGGGCTTCACCAGCTGCGAGACCACGATCAGCGGAATGCGGGTACCGTCGCCGAAGAAGTCGAGCGGCTGCACGTAGCCCGAGTCATAGTAGCCGCCGCCTTCGTCTTCGGTGATGAAGATGGCGGTGTCCTGCGCGTAAGGCGAAGCCTCCACCTGATCGATGATCTTCTGAGTGAAGCCTTCGAACAGATCAAGCTTGGAAGACGCCGGGTGGCCGTCGACCCAACCGCTCGGCTTGACGATCGAGACCGCGGGCAGGGTGTGGTTGGTGATATCCGCGTACAGGTTCACCGAGTCCTGAATGTGCGCCGCAACCTGCTCCGGATGCGACATGATCGAGGTGTCGTACTGGAACGGATTGCAGATGTTGCAATATTCATCGGACTTCGACCCAGTCGCACCATAATTGATCTGGTACGGGTCGGGAATGTAGTTGTTCCACTGGTCGCCATAATACTTCCAGGAGATGTTGTGGGCGTTGAGGTCGTCACCGATGCTCGGCGTCGACGAGGGCGGAATGGTGAACGGCGTATTGGCCGGGTTGTTGTCGATGTAGGCGTTCTTGCCGTTACCGAACCAGCCGGGGTTATAGTTGTTCAGCAGATAGTAATGGCCCGGTTCGCAGCGCGGATTGATCGGGCGCGGCAATGACCGCAGGTAATCGAGGATCGGTTTGACGCCGGGCTGGCTGGGATCTGAACAATCGGTGTAGGACCCGCCGCCGTAGACTGGCTCCGCCGTATAGGGTGGGGGAAAACCAGCGTTGAAGCTCTCGCCGTATCCATCCTCAGTGTACCAGTTATTGGTGCCGGCTGCCGGATTCGGGTTTTCCACTTCATTGACGGTGCCGGCGTCGGGGGTGCCGCTGAAAACCTGGACGCCGTTCGGCGGCACGGCCGGATGGCCGTTAGCGTCGCTGAACCAGAGCATATCGGCGTGGCCGAACATGATGTGGTTGGCACCGGTGCCGCCATTGACCGACTGATGGAAATTGTCGCTCATGGCGTACTTTTGAACAAGGCTCGTGAAGTAAGGGACGTCCCCCTTTTGCACGTTGTAGAAGCCGAGCGCCGTTGAACCTTCGCCAGTGGTGGTCGCGTTCGGCGAGTATTCGGTGCTGAAGTTCGAGGGCTGTGTCGTGCCATTAGTTCCTGCCCCCACGGTCACCTCGACCCAGGCAAACAAGTTGCCGTTGCAGCCCGATGGATTGTCGCGGCTGGCCGCGCCGGTGCTGCAATTCAACTGCTGCCACATCTGGTAGAAGCGATGCACCGGGCTGGCGGCGTACGAGTCGTAGAGGAAGGTGCTGCCGTTGGTCAGCTGAAACGGCCCGGCCGGCAGCGTGTTGACGTCACTGATGCGCTGGTCGGGGGTCGCCGAGGCCTGCCCGGTGCCGCCGGTCAAGAGATCGGCATAGTAGTCCGTCGGCAATCCGGATTCCGTCTGCTCGGCCACCGCCAGGCACGTCGACGTGGCAGTGGTGCAAGTAGAAGAAATATAATTGATCTTCGGCCCGCCGACCAACGGCGCCGGCAGCTGGTCATTGGGGAACTTCTGTTTCGGCGGGCTGAGCAGGAATGGGTCGTTCGTACCCAAATCCTGCGCGGCAAGCTGATGCGCCTTTTCGAAGTTGGGGCCGGGAATGGCATTCTTGTTGTGGTCAAGCGCGATGATGCCCTCGGAGAGCAGGTTATTCACGGTCTGACCGCGCGGGGGCACATAGGTGGCAAACACGTGATCGAAGCTGCGGTTTTCGCCGATGATGACGATGACGTGCTTGATCGGTGTTTGCGTAAAGTTGTCTCCGGGGGCTGGCCACCCGCCGACGAAACCTGGAACGACTGCAGATTGCGCGGAAGCGGAAGATTGCGCCGGAGCGGCAGATTGTGCGAGCGCCGGAGCGGAAGATTGCGCGAACGCGGGAGCCAAAGTCCATTGTCCCAGCGCTAGTGCACTCACTCCGAGACGGCAAGCATGCAAAAGAGACGTACGTTTATCGCCCATTATAAAATTCTCCTTTGTTGCGTAGGTTTGACGACTCAGTAGAACTCGCGGTGTTGGCAGGACTTGCGGTGTCCGCTGGCAGGACCCGGATTCGTCCCATCATGCCGCCGTCCTCGTGCTCCAGGACGTGGCAGTGATAGACGAACGTGCCGACGATGTTCGGGTCGCGAAAATCCATGCGCAGCCGCACGCTCGGATATTCCAGCATGCGGCCGTTGTAATAAGGCACGTTCACCGTATCGCGCAGGAACGGCTCGTTAACGGGGACACCATTCCAGTCGAGCAGCTGAAAATGAAGCTGGTGGATATGGAAATCGTGCAATTCCGCCGAACGGTTCTCGATGATCCAATCCTCAACGTCGCCTTGTTTGACCACGATATCGGGCACGTCGGAATTTGGATCGAACGGCGCCGGCTTTTGGCCATCCACGGTCAGGTAAAAGGCCGTCGCACTGGTGGGATCGTTTGGATTCTCCAGTTTCTCGGAGAAATACAGTTTCCTGACGCGCACCGGAGCGACGTTACCGAGCCAGGGACGAGCGGGCGGCGGTAGCGGCTTAGGGTTGGCGGGCAGCTTCGCGCTTGGTTCAGGTGCATCGTCGGCGGCAGCAATGGTGGCGAGGGCTCGGTTCGGATCATTTTCGCCGCCCGGACCGGTATCCACGGCCCGCGTGACCAGTAGGGCTGGAACGCCGAGCGGCGGCCCCTCGACAATGAACTCGACGCGGGCACCCGGCGGCACGCCAATATGATTGACCCATTCGACCGGAGGAGCTGGACTTCCATTGGAAGTGATCGGCACGCCGTCGATGGCGACGACACCGAGTTGCTGCGGGACACGTCTGAACAGCACCGCCAGGTTCAAATAGGTAATCGCCGAAGCATTGAGCACGCGCCACAACTGACGCTCGCCGGGCTTCATCGTGATGGATGCCGGCGGATAATCAGGATACGGCACCGGCACGAAGTTGATGGACAAGTCCTTCGCGGGTTTGCCGAAGCCGGTACCGTTGTTGGCTGAATCGCCGTCGCGGTCGACCAGCAATTTGGGAACGACGGGCTCGGACTTCGAAGGCGGGGCATTGGGATTGAGCAGGTCCTGATCGCGGATGATCAGGACGCGTTCGGGCAGGCCCGCAACGGCCGGATCGGCACGCTCGATTCCCTCAATGATAAGTGCCCCGGATGCTCCCCCAAGCACCTGCACCTTGCTGAA
>JASHVN010000644.1 GCA_030044555.1 Xanthobacteraceae bacterium
CTCGGTGTGGACTTCGAGCACGTCGTCCATGCGCGCAGGTTTGAGAAAGTCGATATTCATCGCGCGCACCACGAAGGCAAAGCCCGGCGCCTCCTGTTCCGTCTCTTCGAACAGTGCGCGGTGATCGGCGCCGAGAAGCCGCAGATAATTCGTGCGCCCGCGCTCCATGTAGCGCAGGTAATTGGCGTGATAGACGATGCCGGTAAAGTCGGTGTCCTCGTAATAGACCCGCACGATGAGCACGTGGCGCCCGTCGCGAATTTCGCCGTCGAGCGGCACCGAAGTCATTCTTTATCTCCACGGCACCCGGCCCGACATCGCCTCTTCCCAATGTTCGCCGTCGAAATAGCCGAGGCTGAGGGACTCAAGATCAACACCCTCGAGGCAGCGAACGTTGACATCGATCTTATCGGGGTCGGAGCGCGGGACGTAAAAGGGATGGATGCCGCACGTTGAACAGAAGGTGTGCTGCGCCACGCCGGTGTTGAAGCGATAAGTGGTCAGCACGTCTTTGCCGCTCAAAAGCTCGAACTGCTCGGGCGAAACGATGAGATGCAAAAAGCCTTTCTTCGAGCAGATCGAGCAGTTGCAATAGGTCACGCGCGACAAATCCGCGGTGACGCGGAAGCGCACGCGGCCGCAATGGCAACCGCCTTCGTAAGTTTGCGGCATGGGGTCATTCATCCTCTTCCGCCGCAAACAAGCCGAATTGCGCCGGATCGCGTTGCGGCTCGGCCAGGCCGAGATGGCGGAACGCTTGCGCGGTGATCAGCCGGCCGCGCGGTGTTCGCTGCAACAGGCCGCACTGAATGAGATAGGGCTCGATGATGTCCTCGATGGCGTCGCGCGGCTCCGACAACGCAGCGGCCAGCGTTTCGACGCCGACCGGGCCGCCGCCGTAATTCACCGCGATCGTCGAGAGGTAGCGGCGGTCCATGGCATCGAGGCCGGCGGCGTCAACTTCGAGCGCGGCAAGCGCCTTGTCGGCGAGCGCACGGTCGATCGAGGCGGCGCCGGCGACGGAGGCGAAATCGCGCACGCGGCGGAGAAGTCGCCCGGCAATGCGCGGCGTGCCGCGGGCGCGCCGTGCGATTTCGTTGGCGCCGTCGGCCGTGAGCCCGATGCCTAAAACGCGCGCGCCGCGATTGACGATCTGCTCCAGCTCGCTTTCCGAATAAAAATTGAGCCGGATCGGAATGCCGAAACGATCGCGCAGCGGATTGGTGAGGAGCCCGGCCCGGGTCGTGGCGCCGACCAGGGTGAATTTGGCCAGATCGATCTTCACCGAGCGCGCCGCCGGCCCCTCGCCGATAATCAGATCGAGCTGAAAGTCCTCCATCGCCGGATAGAGAATTTCCTCGACCGCCGGATTGAGCCGGTGGATCTCGTCGATGAACAGAACGTCGCGCTCCTCGAGATTGGTGAGCAGCGCCGCGAGATCGCCGGCTTTGGCGATCACCGGTCCCGACGTGGCGCGAAAATTCACGGACAATTCGCGCGCCACGATCTGCGCCAGCGTGGTCTTGCCGAGCCCTGGCGGGCCGACGAACAGCACATGATCGAGCGCTTCCTTGCGGCCGCGCGCGGCGGCGATGAACACACCGAGATTCTTGCGCGCCTGCTGCTGGCCGATGAATTCGTCGAGCCGCTGCGGGCGCAAGCTTGCTTCCGGCGCATCCTCGTCCCTGCGCTCGGGCGTCACCAGCTTGTGCCCAGGACTAGTATTCATGGCTAGTGTTCATCGCTAGTGCTCATCGCTGCGCCCGCGCCGATATTTATTCGGCAACAAGTCGCCGATCGACACGACCGCCGCCGACCTGCCGTTTGGCACGATGACGCGCGCATTGCGGTCGTAGTCGAAGATGAGTTCGCGGCAGGCGCCGCACGGCGACACCACCGCGATGGTCTGATCTTCTTCCTCGGGGCCCGGATGGCGCACGGCGACGATGGTATCGATGCCGGAATCGCCCAGATCGACGAAGGCGCGGCCGAGCGCCACGGCCTCGGCGCACACCGCCATGCGGCCCAGATAGGCGTCGAGATTGATCCCGGTGAAGATTTTTCCCGAGCGCGTGCGCAAGGCCGCGCCGACCTCCTGCCAATCGTAACGGTAACGCTGTTTGATCGCCGCCGTCGCGGCCGCGATCAGTTCCTTGTCCGCCTTGCCTAATTTGGCCGGTCGTTTCACTTCGCCAGTTCCTTCAATCCGAGCCGGATCAGTTGGCGCACATCGCTGCCCTCGCCGGCGTTGCGCGCCGCGATGGCGACGGCGGCCGCCGCCTGCGGTGCTGCATAGCCGAGATTGACCAGCGCGGACACGGCATCACTGACCGGCTGCGGCGCGCGCTTCTCGTCGAGCGCGCCGGAGAGCCGCACCAGGGCCGGATCGACATCCGTATAAGCCGGCGCCTTGTCCTTAAGTTCGGTGACGATGCGCTCGGCGACCTTTGGGCCGACGCCGGGCGTGCGCGCGACCATGGCCTTGTCGCGCATGGCGATCGCGGACGCGAGATCGGCGGGTTTGAGCGTGCCAAGTACGGCAAGCGCCACCTTGGTGCCGACCCCCTGCACGGTCTGCAGGAGCCGGAACCATTCGCGCTCGAGATCGGTGGCGAAGCCGAACAGCCTGATCTGATCCTCGCGCACGTGAGTCTCGATCGCGAGCGTCGCCGGCTCGCCGGTGCGCGGCAATTCCTGCAAGGTGCGCGCCGAGCAATGCACCAGATAGCCGACGCCGTTGACATCGAGGATGATGAAATCCTCGCCGTAGGAGTCGATGATCCCTTTGAGCTTGCCGATCATCCCGCTGCGACCTTCAGTATGACGCTCTGCCGGTGATGCGCGTGCGTCACCGCGATGGCAAGAGCGTCGGCGGCGTCGTCGGAGCGCGGATCGGCCTTGGGCAAGAGCACGCCGATCATCATGCGCACCTGCGCCTTGTCGCCGTGGCCAGTGCCGACGATGCTTTTCTTCACCAGGTTCGGCGCATATTCGGCCACCGGCACGCCGGCCTTGGCCGGCACCACCATGGCGATGCCCCGCGCCTGGCCGAGTTTGAGCGTCGCCCTGGCGTCTTTGTTGACGAAGGTCGCCTCCACAGCCGCCTCGTCCGGCTTGAATTCGTCGAGGATGCGGGCGAGTCCGTCGTGAATGGCGACGAGACGCACCGCCAGCGCATCCTGCTCGCGCGTGGCAACCGTGCCGCAGCCGAGGAACGCGAGCCGGTTGCCGGCAATCTCAACGATGCCCCACCCGGTACGGCGGAGCCCAGGATCAATGCCGAGAATGCGAATCGGACGGGTCATGCCGATACGGTGATAAACCTGCGCGCGCCGTGGGGCAAAATCGGCGGCACCGGACTGCTTGCGGCAAAAGCAGACCCTCCCTACAATGCGCACCATGCTGACGCGCGAACAGGTCGTAGGACTCGTATCCCGCCACGCCGGGCAAAGCTCGGCCGTCTGAACGACGACGTTCTCCCTGTCCATCTCGACCCGCACGCGGCACATCATTCGGCAAGCACATGACACCCGGTCTCGGCTTCGCGCTCGGAGCCATGGTCTGCTTCGGCTTTAGCGACATCATCTACAAGCGCAGCGCGGCCGTCGGCGTCAGCGCCGGCGAACTCCTGATGGCGCAAGCCTGGATGTTTTGTCCGGGCATCACCTTGTACGCCTGGCTGACTGGCACGCTTGCACCGCATC
>JASHVN010000645.1 GCA_030044555.1 Xanthobacteraceae bacterium
AGACGAATTGGCGGTCACCGGCAAGGCGGATAAGGGCCAGGCCATGGTCGACGATTTCGTTAGCTGCATGAGAGAGCACGGCTACGTGCAGATCAAAAGCTGAACTTTGGCGTTATCTGGATCGGCCCCGCTGCGCCCGTCAGACAGGCGCTAGCGGTGAATGAAACGCGCGACGCTGTCCGCCTTGCCGCCGTCGATCACGCGGAAGCGACGCGTCGTTGTTGCCGGCGGCGTTTCGTCCAGGTCTTGTTCGTTCAGGTCTTGTTCGTTCAGGTCTTGCAGGTACGCCGCTCGCATCCGCTCGATTTTCTCATGATGCCGCCTGATCTCGGCCAAAAGCATTTTTCCAAACTCGTTGTCAGCCATACCCACCGCCTCCTCGGACCCCGTACTGCTGAAAGGCGCTTCAGATCCCGAGCAGGCTGACGGGTAATCCCTAATGAAGCGTTCTCCTGGTTCCGCGGGTCGTGCCTATGGCTTAATTTGGTAACTCGCCTCTTATTGTCCGCCCCTTTCGCTTCGGGTGCGTTGGGCGTTTAGGCTTGGCACAGAGAACGCCGTAAGTGGGCTCTTCCCTTCGCCTCAATCGCCCGCGTTTAAGTGCGAGCAATGCGTTGCCATTGAAACAAGACGCGAGATGGGCGCCGTGCGATCAATCCAGTGGATTGCGCGGCCGGCTCTAATCGGTCACTTGACCTAGCCGGCCCTCAGGCAACGCGCCGCCGCGTAGGGCCATTCACACGGGGCGAAACGCGGCCCGGTTCTGAAAGCTCGGCTTTCACGTCGGGGCGCTCGCTTCCGTCTCCACGCCACAGCGCGGTTGGTTCATCGCGCTGCACGGGAAGCCTCAGAAATTGGATGCGGCTGAGCGCGGTCCATTCCTCGGCGAGTTCAAGCCAGCGCGCCCGGTCATCCGCCCTGGTCACGATCAGCGCCCGCTCGGCGCACTGCTCAGCTCGCTTCTGATATTCGCTCGCGCTGCCCATGCGCCACCACCGCCACACAATGCGATGCTTGCGCTTCATTAGGTGCCGGTCAAACCGCACCTGTGGACAATCAGATAACCGGTAATACCGTCCTGTGGATAACCAGACTGCTCTGGTACGGTGCTCCAACAGAAAGTCAGACATGAAACTCATAGACGGCGGCCGTTGGTTGCCATCGCCGCGTCGATCATAAGCGAACGGATCCGCAGCAACCTGAGAGATCCATCGCGCGGGTCGCTCGCTTTACCACGCTATGAACGCCGTCGCTGCTCGTGCTATGCGCAGCAGCGCAAGTTGCGTCCGTAAGGAGGGTGTGATGGCCGAGAAAAAGGTTCCGTACCAGGTGGGCGGCAGGCAATTCGAAGGCACGATCGTCTTTGACGACAGCGTGGCCGCCAAGCGTCCGGCGATTTTCATGCAGCCTGACTGGAAGGGCGTGTGCACCGACACGATCGGCCAAGCGCGCAGCGTCGCCGGCAAGGACTATGTGGTGCTGATGGCCGATATGTTCGGCGCCGGCTACGGCGCCAGGCCGAAGGCCCAGGACGAATTGCGCGCCGGCATGCTCGCCGTGCACAAGGATCTGCCCTTCACGCTGTCGTGCGGCGCTGCCGCCTACAACGCGCTGATGTCCGAAGCGCAGCAGCTCGGCATTGTCGATACCGGCAGGAAAGCGGCAATCGGTTATTGCGCCGGCGGCGGTTACGCGCTCGAGCAGGCGCGGGCCGGCGCCGATTTCAAGGCGGTTGTGGTATTCCACGTCACCAACCCCAATCCGGTGGTCGCCGGCACGCCGTGCAACATCAAGGGCCGGGTGCTGGCGATTCACGGCCGCGCCGATCCGGTGACGCCGAAGCCGATGATTGACGCGCTCGAGGACGAGCTGACCAAAGCCAAGGTCGATTGGCAGGTGATGATGTTCGGGCCGCCCGCCGTGCACTCGTTCTGCGATCCGACCGCCAAGGGACCAGCGACGCAGTATGACGAAAAGCTCTGCCGCAAATCCTACATGCTGATGCGCGACTTTTTCACCGAGACCTTGTGAGATCGCTGTATTGTTTTCGGCAAAGGCGGCTTCATCTGAAAGCAAGGAGGCCGGCTTTGCGGCCGGCCTCCTGATCCCAGCGGCATGAAATTACTGTTAGATGCCGGGGAAGGCTACGATCCGGCTCGCGGGCTTGCAGCGGTCGCCGCAATCGCCCGCGAGCCGTTGCACACGAGACGCGCGTCAGCCCTTACCCTAGTGATGCCGACGCCACGATTCGCGAGCAATTCGCTACTTACCCATGCGTGGCGCCGGGCTTGGCCGTCTTGCTGATCTTATTGCTCTTGCCGGTGTTGCTGATTTTCGAGCCTTTGACGGTTTTGACCGGCTTGCGGGAATGCAAGACGATGTGCTGCCGGTGCGGCTTCGCCGACACTTTCACGTGCCGCTTGTTCTTAGCGATGACGTGATGCCGCACAACGGGCTTGTGCTGGTGCTTGACCGTCTTGATCGGCTTGCCCGCGGGCTTGGTGACGTTATTGGTCGGCGTCGTCGTCGATGTGGCGGCTGGCGTCGTTGTCGCCGCTCCAGCGGGAGAGGCAGCGACAAACGCCGGGCTGGCAATGAGCGCGGTGGCAATCAGTGCCGCCGAAAACTTCCTCAACATGGCATTCTCCTCATGGTTTTGTTCGGGCACGGTTTGGCGCCGAGTCGAGGATGTTTTACGCCGCGGGCGCTGAACGCGTGCTGAAGTGCCCGCGCGCCTGCCGTTCATCTACGTGAATTTCCTGTAATCCAGTGCGTGTCCGGGAGACCCGGCAGGGTTACGTTCTCGCCGCAGAGCCGCTGAGCGGGGGATGTGTTCTGGGAGCGAGTCGCCTCACGCCGACCGCGTTATCTTGTCTGGTGATCAAGCTGAAGCGGCCGCCGGGATTGCAAAGGCATCGGTCACGTCGTGCCCTCCCCTTTTGCCTCGGCCACGATCCAGGCGTGGTAGTCCGCATCGACGCTCTCAATCGGCAGGACCAGGATGGCAGGCGTGCTGTAGGAGTGCATCTCCTTGACCGCGGCGCGCACCGGCTCGGCAAGCGAGGCGCGGGTCTTGATGATCATCACCACTTCGTCGCCGCGATCGATTTTGCCCTGCCACCAATAGAGTGAAATCATGCCCGGCAGGATGTTGACGCAGGCGGCAAGCCGCCGCTCGACCAGCGCCTGCCCGGCACGCTCCGCCTCGACAATTGATGGATACGTCGTGTAGACGAAAACCGCGCGTTCCATATTTTATCTCCCGCGGTGCCGCGCCGCCGCCCGCCGAGCCACAAGCTCATGTCCAAATCCCCGACCGCGTCACGCTACAAGCACATCGCCTTCGTGGCGAGCTCCGTGCCCGAGGCGCAGCAGGCGCGCCGCCAGCTCGCGCACCGTTATGGCGACGCGCGGCCTGAAACTGCCGACGTCATCGTCGCGCTCGGCGGTGATGGCCTTATGCTCTCGACCCTGCAGCGCTTCATGAATTCGGGCAAGCCGATCTACGGCATGCATCGCGGCACCGTCGGCTTCCTGATGAACGAGTTCGCCGAGGAGGATCTGCCGGAACGGCTCGAAGCGGCGCGCGTGACCGTGATCCACCCGCTGTTGATGTGCGCCCGCGACGCCGCGGGACGGATACACCGCCACCACGCTATCAACGAGGTGTCGCTGTTTCGCCAGAGCTATCAGGCGGCACGGTTGCGCGTCTTCATTGACGGCAAGGAGCGGTTGCCCCAGCTCGT
>JASHVN010000095.1 GCA_030044555.1 Xanthobacteraceae bacterium
TTGTCGCCAAACAAGACCATTGAGCGAGCTGGGCCGTAAGCCAATGAAAATCCAGCGAATCATTTCCGCCAAAAGCCGATGGCGCCCCAACCGCTTGTCGGTCGTCCTCCCGCCCATGGGTTTCGGCGCGTTAAGCCGTTGAGCTTGTCCCGTCAGCTGCTAGAGGTAATCGTCAATGCTCAAAATGGACCATCAGCTATGCCCCCAATCTCGCTTGCTGAAATAAATGCCAATAATCAAGCCTTTTGGAACGAAAAGTGCGCCGACCAGCACGAACTGCTGCAGCGCCGATACATCCGCTGCTTTATTCGGGCGCGTTTTTGCGATCCCACCGCACCATCGTTTTGCATTGCTCCCGGCCTTCTACAGCATGAACCATCATTCTATGCGCAGCTTTGCGCCCGGAAGGAGGGATTTTCGAGTCGGCAGCAGGCGATAGCCGGCGAGCCTCGACGCAAGGCTCTTGGGAATGGCCGCAGCCGCCGCGAACTCGTGAGGGATTTCGCATCGAGCCCAGAAATGGCTCTTCTCCGTACAAAAGCGCTTTGGAAGCTGTTTTTTACGCACCTGAAGTCGCTCGGACTCAATCCCACCGTGGCCGACTCCCCGCATCGATACGAATACGAAGGGAAAAAAGCGCGTATCAGCATTACCTTCCGCCAATTCGAGAATCTGGTGTCGGAGCTCGCGCCGAGACGAAAGAAAAGATAGCGTTTTCGGCTACCGGGATTTTTGTTCGGCTACCGGGAATTTTCATCGTTGAAAGTGCAAAGCGGAATTCGCATGAAGATCGCACAGATGGAGTGCGGGTCATGCAAAGCAAACGGAAGCGACTTATAGGCAACGACGAAGGCGCAATAGCGAACCGGCTAACGATCACCTACGTCTCCCCTCACTCCTTAAAGCCCTATCCCGGGAATGCCCGTACCCACAGCAAAAAGCAGATAAAGGCTGTCGCCAGATCGATCCGTCGCTTCGACTTCAATCAGCCCGTCGTAGTTACTGCGCATCACGAGATCATTGCAGGGCATGCGCGTGTCGAGGCAGCCAAGCTGCTAGCCTTGCCCAAAATTCCCATCATTTCGATCGATCATCTGAGCGATGCCGAGCGGCGGGCCTATATCCTGGCCGATAATCAACTGGCGCTCAAAGCGGGTTGGGACAAACAGATCCTCGCCGTCGAATTGCAGGACCTCATCAAAGTAGGTTTAGACCTTGAAATTACTGGATTTGAGGTCCCCGAAATCGATTCATTCCTCGAAATCGCCGACGAGACACGACATGACCCAGACGCCGGAGACATCGCACCCCACCCTGCATTCGATAGGCCTCCAATCACGCGATCTGGCGACCTTTGGGTTCTAGGTGCGAAGAATCGCCAGGGGCACAAGCTCTTATGCGCTGACTGCCGCGACGCCACGACTATTACGTCGCTGATGAAGGGCGACCGGGCGGTCCTGCTTATAACCGATCCACCATACAATGTTCGTGTCAGTGGAATCTCCGGTAAAGGACGCACCCGGCACCGGGAGTTCACGATGGCTTCTGGCGAGATGAAAGAAGAGGAATTCATCGCGTTCTTGCAGAGCTTTTTGTCAGCCTCACTGCCCGTGCTGACGGCCGAGGCTCTCCTCTACTCGTTTATCGACTGGCGGCATCTTTTCGAACTCCAAACCGCCGCAAAATTACTGGAACTCGTCCTCGTAAACGTTTGCGTGTGGAACAAAACGAACGGCGGCATGGGCTCACTTTATCGATCCAAGCACGAGCTAGTCCTAATCTTAAGCCAGCGGGGTCGGCACCGTAATAACGTTGAGCTCGGCAAGAATGGTCGAAACAGGACGAACGTATGGGAATACGCCGGCGTCAACACCTTCCGAGTTGACCGGAGCGCTGATCTCGCCATGCACCCGACGGTCAAACCGGTCGCAATGATTGCCGACGCGATCCGCGACGTGACCAAGCAGGGCGATTTTGTCATCGATCCCTTTAGCGGTTCTGGCACAACGATTATTGCCGCTGAAAGGACCAGCAGGCTGGCCCGCGCGGTTGAAATTGATCCTTACTACTGTGACGTTGCCGTCCGTCGATGGGAAACATTCACAGGCAAAACCGCAATTCTCGCGGCGACCGGAGAGAGTTTCGAAACGGTCACCGAACGACGGCAGCAGAACAATCCGCCAAGGCAGCATGAAAAATAACGTTCACACACTCGTTCATCAGGACGGTCCCCAGTGAAGCCCTTCAAGAGCTCGAAAGAACACCCTGATTATGAGGTTGGTTATAAACGGCCGCCGCGCCAGCACCAATTCAAGAAAGGACAGCCTTCACCTAACCCCAAAGGACGCCAGCGATCACTTGCCCCGCGGTCGGTAGACATTACGAATGTCTTGCTCGAGCCAATTTCGCTGAAAATTCAGGGTCGCCTGCGCAAACAGCCCTATCTGATCGGGTACTTGCAGGTCGTGAAGGACCGTGCTCTGCGCGGGGATATCAGGGCTGGG
>JASHVN010000096.1 GCA_030044555.1 Xanthobacteraceae bacterium
TCTGAATCGGCGGCGTAGTAAAGCGTGGCCCCTTGGAATGAGAAGTCGACCGTCTGACAGACTTTCGGCTCGACGCTCCACCATCCCGACGCCGGAATGTTGCGTTGATTTTGATAGGCAAACGCCACACGGATTCGCGCGCGGAAATCATTGCAGACCGAGATATCCGCCTTCGCCTCTGATCCGACAAAAAGAAAAACCGCGATTGTTGCAAGTACCGTTAGACAGCGCATGGAGCCCCCCTGGAAAATGCGAAAAAAGCCGAAAATGCGTTTCCGAATCTCGTTTCGAATCTTCTCGCACAACGTCCGGCAGGCGTCCACGGACATCTGGCATCTCGCTGCTGCGAGGCCATTCACGTCGCAAATGGGTCAGAGCCGATTATCTCCAGGTCGCCGGCCGCAGTTTGAGCGACGAGACGCCCGAGACAACGTTGGCGGCATTTGACGCTTGCAGGGAAAGCGGCTGGAGCGAAGGGTGCGGGCGGAGCCCCTTTGATTCGGCCGGCACGCCCATACGCCCGTCCCCCGGCCGGACGCCATTCCCGTGGCTCCAGTGCGGCTGCAGGCGTCGTGCCGGAGCGATTCGATTTCCACTCGGTGCAAAAAAAGCGAAGCCCGGCACGATGGCCGGGCTTCGCTCCGAACGCGGCGGCAATGAAAGGCCGCTGCCGATGAAGGAGCGCGGAGAACCGCGCCCTTCCCCTGTCAGCCGACCCATAGCGCCATTTGGTCCTGATTGTCGCTTGCGTCTTACCTTGACTGTCGCCCGGTCTAGCAGATGGCTGCCGGGCTTTGCTGACCCCCATCGGGATCAGCAAGCAGGATGTCCACCGCATTTATTAAAGCCCAGGCTTCCGCCGCCCGTCAGCGACGGATCGTCCGAATTAACGGCGGCCGGCGTGACCGACGCATTGGCGCGGTAGCCCGCATCGGCACTGTAGACATGCGGATGCGCGTAACGGTGGTGGCGATGCGCCGCCGTTGCGGCGGTCTGGCCGAGTACCAGCGACCCAATGCCGGCCAATGCGACGGCGGCGGTGAAAGCGAGTTTCGACTTGCTGATCATTTATCCTTCTCTTGGCTGATGGCTGACGCGGTGTTGCGCGCCGCGCGCAGCAATACTGAATATTTTGCGATGCACAAGAGAAGATATTTCACAAAAATATGAGTGTTTTCAAAATATTATGTAATTTTTATTTCTGCGTTTACGTCTAAAATGTGCAGCGCAATAGGAAACCCAGAGGTATCAAGAGTTGTGCACGCGACGGCAGCAAAGCCGTCGCATTACGGCTGCGTAAATGCGCGCGCCGAATAGACGGCCAGCACGGTGCGCAAGGCTTCCCAGCCGTCCTGATTCGACGAGGTGCCCCCTGCAAATTGCCGTGATGACGCGCCGATGAAACGTGTCGGCAGGGATGTGCTGTGAGCCCCCGCGCCTGCGGCCCGCGTGGTCATTCCGCCGTCACTTGATGGCGGCACTCTCGCGCCCCTCGTAACGCCGGACGACAGTTCCGGTGATGGAGAAACCTCTTTGACGACGTCTTTCACGCAGGCGAGAGGTTGGCTTCCCGGCTCGGTATTCGGGCCGGGCGTTGTCGGCAAGATCGCGACTTTCGGCGCAGTCGCCGCAGGTGCAGCGGTCGTCGAGGCGGCGCTCATTCCCGGATTGTTGATCGGCGGCGCCGCAATGTTGGCGCCGCGCCTGCTTCCGCGCGACATGCTGAGCGGCTTGGGGAATAGACGGCGGCGAACCGCGCCGTCCCCGGTGCCCGAACCTTCCCTGCCTGCAGCGCCTTCCGCGGAGGCGCCGGCTTCCGGCGCA
Organism: Xanthobacteraceae bacterium; assembly: GCA_030044555.1. Classification (GTDB taxonomy): domain Bacteria; phylum Pseudomonadota; class Alphaproteobacteria; order Rhizobiales; family Xanthobacteraceae; genus BOG-931. The sequence goes on from JASHVN010000096.1 coordinate 1,825, forward strand.
CCCGCGTCCTTCGATACCTGGCATGCGGTGGCCAAGACCTTCACCTATCGGGCGATAGTCACGGCCGCCGACTTCGGCGCGAATTATGTCGTGATCGGCGAATTAGCGACCGCCGCGGGGTTATCGAGCTTGTCGCTTGTCGCCGGCCCCATCGCCTATTTCGCCCATGAAGCGGTCTGGCATTATTACGGCCCGGCCTCGGCGCAACAGACCAATCCGCTCGAGGCCAGTGTGCATGTGCCGATTCCAGGCACGGCGCAACGCGAGGGCAATGGGCGCACGCGTTTCGCCAGCGTCAAGGTGAGCAGGGCTTTGGCCAAGACGGTCACCTACGAGGGCGTGACCGCGGTGTCGGAATTTGGCGCCAATTATTTCTTCGTCCGCGATCTCGCGGCCGCCGCGGGGCTCACCGCGTTTAGCATCGTGATTGCTCCCCTCGTTTATTACGTGCATGAAAAGGCCTGGGACTATTACGGTGCCAGGAAGGCCCGGCCGCCGGCGCGGGCTGCCATCAAACTCTTGCCGCCACCGGCTTAAGGCGCGATTGGCATCGTCCAATAAGAACTGGACCAATAAGAACGGGGTCAGTACAATAAGAACGGACCAACAAGAGACATTTCAGTCGGCCGATTCGATCCGACGTTTATGTTGCGGTTACGTCCATCAACGGATATTTGTCCTGGAGCGAACTGGTGCCCGCAAAAGTGGGTCGCCAAGGGATCTGGTGTCTGTTAAAGCGATCTGATGTCTGTTAAGTGCCAATTTGCGAGTACACGCAGCAAAGTTGCCTGCATGGGGCGGTGAGTCGGTCCTGGATTTAATGGGCCAGTAATCCGGCCGTAATGCTGGTCGCTTTAGGCTCGCGCGGGGTGGCGTCAAATGCGGTTGTTAAGGTGCGCTTTTCGGGGGTTTATACGGCATTACGCAGGGCTAAATACTTTGTTGGAAAAAATATACGCAGACTCGGAATCGAATATTCCAACAATGCGTCCGTCCAAATGTGGCGTGAGCGCGCGGACAGGTTCGCGGCTCAAGGACGGCTTAACGAAGCCCTGAACTGTCGGCGTAAAGCGGCGGAACTGGCTCCCGGCAACGAGCTGCTCCGCAGCGAGCTCGTTCGCGAGCTCGTGCTCGCTGATGGCAGCGACGAGATACAGCACCCGGAAAGCTGGAAGGCGCTGGGATTTCTGCTGGCTGGTCCCGGCGAAGGCCCCGTCGACGCGGAGCAAGCCTTTCGAACGGCGATCTCGCACGCGCCTGATGCCTTCGATGCGTTCCTCGGCCTTGGCGAGTGTCTCGCGCGCAGGCAGCGATTGCCCGAAGCGCTGACGGCGCGCGAACTATGGTTCCGCAGGTGGATTGAGGACGCAGCAAGCGATGACGTGCGGCGTCGCCAGGAGGCGGCATGTCGCCGACAAATCCCGGCAATCGTGTTCGTTGCCATGATGAAGAGTGCGAGCGAATTCATTCGCGAGAACATCATCCGCGCCCTCGACGTTCCGGAATTCGGACTGAGCATCGGCACCATACCGCGCGACAAGGTCATGCCTTCCGCGGTTCGGCAACTGGCCAGGGGCGGCGCCATTGCGAGATCGCATATGAGCGCAGACAACCTTCCCGCGCTGATAGCGAATGGCGTGGAGCGCCTGATCTTGCACGTCAGAGATCCGCGCCAGGTCATTGTCTCCTGGGTCCATTATATGCAGCGCGTCAGCGACGCCGAGTTTCGCTGGTCGGCCTCGGTGTATGATCCGCCGGTCCCACTGGAGCTTCGTGACTGGGGATTTAAGGAACGGCTTGATTGGGCGCTTCGCAACTACCTGCCTGGCCAGCTTCAATGGCTGGAAGATTGGCTGTTTGCGATCAACAGCGGTCCGCCGATCTCCATCCTTGTCTCGAAATTCGAGGACTTTGCTCTGGACCAGCGCGCTTTTTTTGGCAGAATTTCCGATTTCCTTGGAGTTTCTGAAATTGCTGTGCCCCCCTTGCGTGGGCAATCCGCAATGGCGATGCGAAATTTTCGCGCTGGGCGAATTGACGAATGGCGCGATGTGCTCACGACGAGTCAAATCGGTATATTCGAGGCTCGCATTGAACCCCTGGCGAAGCACTTTGGCTGGAAACTTGACCCTCGCGGTTCGTGGCCGGGAAAAACCTTCGCCTTGGCCGTGGTATGATTTGGTACTGGTACGATTTGGCGCTGATATGATTCTGCTTACGCAGGCCCCAGCAGGGGCGTCACGCGCTCGATTGTCTTGACGAAGTCGCTATTGCTCAATGCCAACGCGCCTTCAAAAGGATAGTCGAACATTCTGACAACGATCAAAACCAGCACGATGGACGTGGTGAAAATCGACGTGAAGAGTATGTGCGCAATTCGCGACTCCACCCCTGCAAACAGCACGAACAACACGAGCACCAGGCCGTAGAAGGACAAGATCAGCCATATGACGACCGGCAAGCCTTGGTTGGCTTGAAAGACGCGGGTTTCCCTGAAGGCGTGGGCCTGGGCAAGCAGCGACAGAATTTGGCCTTGAATGGTCGAATCGGACGGTCGCGCTATGGCCAACTGTCCCGCCGCTTCAACGATTGCCCGAAACGCATGGACCGCTTCCGGGCTCGCTTCTCGATGCTCCAGCGCTGCCCATTCGACGTTTATCACGACCTTGGAATAATTCAGAATAGCCTGCTCAACGCCCCGCCCTTGTCCGTTCGGCAGATCGTGAGCAAGCATGGCCGCTCCGTGCAGCGCGCCGCATTCGCCGTTGATCGCCTGGGCGGCGAGGTTGTATTCGCCCCAGACTTCATTGAACACGAACGCCAGCAGGACTGCGAATACCACCCCTATTTGCAGGTAAATGGGATTCCCTATTTCATGATGTTTTCGCCGGACATCGAGGTCGAGGATCCGAAAAGAAAAGTAGGCCAAAGCCGCCGAAGCGATGGCCGTAAACAACACTAAAATGAGGGCCCCTTCGAAGCTCATATGGAGTGGCTGGGTCAAACAATCGCTTGGGGGAATGTAACCGCGGAAGCGGTCGGCGATCCAGTCGGATGCGGTATCCGCACTATCATAACCGATGAAGCCGTGGCTCACATGCCTGGCGGCCGTCAGCCCTTTGTCTTTGCCGGCTCCGCCGCGCCTGCGCGCTACGTGACCCCATTAAGCGCGAAGTCGAAGATATCGTAATTGTGCAGCGCTTTGGTCTTCGCGCGCAGACTGTATTGGGCGTTCAGCGGCCGCGACAGCAGGAACGGCACTTTCTGCTCGGCAAGGCCGCCATGCGAGCGCAGCCGCTGTCCGGCCAGTTGACTGAGATCGTGCTCCTCGCGCCGTGCGCCGACCACCGTCGTGCGATCGGCGAAGACCACGAAATCGCCCTCCCTGTCGACCGGCAGATCGTATTGCCGGCACGCCTGCTCCTTATCGAGCACCAATTCGATGCCGGGCAATGTCCGGGTGAACGCCCGCATCGCCCCGCCATCTTTGCCCTCGCGCAGATAGACGCGCACGAACGAGCCGAGCGCGCCATGATGGCGTACGAACGGATCGGCAATCGGGCAGATGACGCGCACCGAGCCCGCGCCGAAGCGCGCATTGAGTTCGTCTTCGAGGTAAACAACGTTCGGCGTGCCGTCGGCCGCGGACTTGTCATTCATGCCATGGTCGGCGGTGATGGCGACCGTAGCGCCGAGCTTGACCAGCTTGCCGACGGCCGTATCCACCGCATGATGATAAATGTCTGCCTCGGGTTCGCCCGGTGCGTGCTTGTGCTGCACATAATCGGATGTCGACAGATACATGAGATCCGGTCCGAAGCGGGACAGAATTTTCACTCCGGCGTCCAGAACAAACAGCGACAGATCGGCGGAATATTGGTCGGGCTGCCCGCGGCCGACCAGCGCTTCGACGTTGTCAATGCCGTTCTTGGCCAGATTGGTTTTGTGGGCATGTTCTGAGGAAAATTGGATGCCCGCCATCCCGTACGCCAGCACCTTCAGCAGCTTGTCCTTCGCCGTGACCACCGCGGTTTGCACGCCGGCGCGGCTGAACGCGCCCAGAATGGGTTCGCAGCGCAACAGGCTGGCGTCGGTGATCATGATTTCTTTGCCGGTTTCGGCATCGAGATAATAGTTGCCGTTGATGCCATGCACCGCGGGCGGCACGCCGGTCACGATCGAGGTGTTGTTGGTGTTGGTGGTGCTCGGAATCGAGCAATCGGCCACTGCGACAAAGCCCGTCTCTTCGAACGACTTCATCGTCGGCAGGGTTCCATTGTCGAAGCCATGCTGCAGATAAGCCGGATCGAAGCCGTCGACGACGATGATCACGGTCGGCCGTTTGGGCGGCGCGTAGCTACGCCCGTTGACTTCGACAATCGCGGCCGTCGCAGTCAAGGTTTTTTGGCCAAGCATGGTCAAATTCGGGTTCCATCATGAATGGGAAGCGGCATTACTTTTCGATTGTGCAAAATTGGTTCTCGCATCGATAAAGTTGGATCGGCAAGAATGGCACGGCAATCCAAGCCAATCGCCGTGACATTATGACGACTAAACTAACAATCTGCTGGCGGAAGATTTTCATCAGAGTTCCATGACATCGACATGCGGGCTCGATTGCGACCGCGGCATCAGGCTGAACAATGTCGTCGATTGAATTTGTGTGGAACGCTCGCGTTCATTTCGCTGTCATGGGGGCAAACTAAGCTGAGCACCAAGCTTCGCTGCCGTTCAGGGAAGCACGCGGATGGCTGCCGCATTCAAATATGATCGATCTGCGCCGTCGATCGCGATGGGCCGCAAAGATGTTCGCGTCTCGGCACCGCGCCACACTCAGTCGTCCGGATGGGTCATGCGCTCCGGCTGCACTAGGCGATCGAATTCCTCGGCCGACACGTAACCGAGCTTGACCGCTTCCTCCCGCAACGTGGTGCCATTCTTGTGCGCCGCCTTGGCGATCTGCGCCGCCTTGTCGTAGCCGATGCGCGGCGCCAAGGCGGTGACGAGCATCAGCGAGTTCTCCATCAATTGATGGATGCGCGGCGCGTTGGCGCGGATGCCGGCGACGCAATGGTCGGTGAACGAGTTTGCGGCGTCGGCCAGAAGCCGGATCGACTGCAGTGACGCATTGGCGATCACCGGCTTGAACACGTTGAGCTCGAAGTGGCCCTGGCTCGCCGCGGCCGAGATCGTGGTCTCGTTACCGAATACTTGGCAGCACACCATGGTCATCGCTTCGCATTGGGTCGGATTGACCTTGCCGGGCATGATCGAGGAGCCGGGCTCGTTTTCCGGCAGGATCAATTCGCCGAAGCCCGAGCGCGGACCGGAACCGAGAAAGCGGATGTCGTTGGCGATCTTGAACAGGTCGGCGGCGAGTGCATTGAGCGCGCCATGCGCGAAGACCAGCGCGCCGTGCGAGGCCAGCGCCTCGAACTTGTTCGGTGCGCTGACGAACGGCAGTCCGGTGAGCGCAGCGACTTTTTCGGCGAAGCGCTCGGCGAAGGCGCGCTTGGCGTTGAGCCCGGTGCCGACTGCGGTGCCACCCTGCGCCAGCGGATAAAGCTCCCCAAGCCCGAGTTTCACGCGCGCGATCCCGGACGTGACCTGCGCCGCATAGCCGGAAAATTCCTGACCCAGCGTCAGCGGGGTGGCGTCCTGGGTGTGGGTGCGGCCGATTTTAACGATCGACGCGAATGCCTGCGTCTTCGCCTGCAGCGCATCCTGCAGGTGCGTCAGCGCCGGAATGAGCCGCTGCGAAATCTCCTGCGCGGCCGCGATATGCATGGCGGTCGGAAAGCTGTCGTTCGACGACTGGCTCAGGTTGACCTGATCGTTGGGGTGGATCGGCGATTTGGCGCCGCGCTTGCCGCCCAGTTTTTCATTGGCGCGGTTGGCGATCACCTCGTTGACGTTCATGTTGGTCTGGGTGCCGGAGCCGGTCTGCCAGACCGAAAGCGGGAATTGATCGTCGAACTTGCCGTCGATGATCTCCTGCGCGGCTTCGATGATTGCCCCGGCCCGCCTGGCGTCGAGCGATCCGAGTTCCAGATTGGTTTCCGCCGCCGCGCGCTTGACCAGCGCCAGCGCGGCGATCAGCGGCCGCGGCATCCGCTCCTCGCCGATGCGGAAATTGTTGCGCGAGCGTTCGGTCTGCGCGCCCCAGTACCGATCGGCCGGCACCTCGATGGGACCGAAGGAATCGGTTTCGGTGCGCGTGGCGGCAGCGGGCGACGGGGCAGGGGCTGCCGCTGAACCGGAATTGGCTCTGTCGCCGGACGTCCGTCGCGTGTCGTCGGTCGTCATTTCTTGCGAAATCGATCGAGGCTGACCACCTCGGCGCCGCCGTCGGGGGGCTCCTGCTTGGCGTCAGGCGCCGGCGGGGCATCGGCCGTTTTTTCCGCGGGCGGTTGAGCGAGCCGTTCGGGGGCTTTGGCGTCGGCTTCGTCTGCCGGCTCGGCATCGAGCGGCTCGAACTGGAAGCCGAACGGCACCGACGGATCGAAAAAGGCGGTCACGGCATTGAATGGCACCGTCAGTTTCTCCGCCACGCCGCCGAAGGACAGGCCGACGTCGAAGGCCTCCTCGCGCACGGCGAGATCCCAGAACTGATGCTGCAGGATGATGGTCATGGCCTCCGGATATTGCGCGCGCATCCGCTCGGAAAGCCGCACACCGGCCGCGCCGGTCGCAAAGGTGATTTTGAAATGGTGCTCGCCCGGCAGGCCGTTCTTGGCGGCATCCGCCAACACGGTGCGCACGACACCGCGCAAAGCGGTTTGGGCGAGCAGGTCGTAGCGAATGTAATCTTCAGGCATCGGGGATCAGCGATTCAGGCACCAGAGACATCAGCGCACATCAGCGCATCAGCAATGATGGAATTAAAGAGATACATAGGTGATGGAATTATAAGCCTCCAGAGTCACTCTGTCCCCGATACCTGATGGCTGTCCCTGATTTTTCCGGAAAGTGGAGGCTTCTGTTGCCAGGTGCCTCCGAACCCCGCCTGACGGAGCTTAACCCGTCAGGGCTTTAATCGGTCTTTCGAGCTGCGTTACGCAGCCAGAGCAACCGGAGCATAGTTGTCGTTGGCAACTATGAATTTGGCCCGATAACGGCGGAACCATGCCGAGCAAAAGCGCGCCCTTTACGCCCTCGTCGATCCTATTTCGACCCCGTAAATCGGCGATCAGGACAGCAGGAGTCAGGTATCAGGACAACATCTTTCGATTTTTTTCGTCCTGATACCTGAACTCCTGCTGCCTGACCCCTGAAATTGGTGGAGTCGCCGGGTACTGCCCCCGGGTCCGAAAGGTTTATTACGACGGCCATTTATCGCCATAGCCGGCTTGCGCCGGCACCCGGAATATAAGCCCAAATGGTTGCCGAAAAAAGAGCGGCCATAAGTCATCGGGACGAAACGCATGAAGCTCATTTCCGGCGGACAATCAGGCGTCGACCGCGCCGTACTCGACCTGGCGCTCGCCCGCGGCATCGCCTATGGGGGCTGGTGCCCGAACGGCGGCTGGGCGGAAGATTTCCCCGACCCGCCGGGGCTTGTGGCGAAATACCCGAAACTGCGGGAAACCCCGCTTGCCGATCCGGCGCAGCGCACGGAATGGAACGTGCGCGATGCCGATGCCTGCCTGATCGTCGTCGATGGCGGCGGGCTTGAGGTCTCGGCCGGCACGGCGCTGGCGAGCGACCTGGCGCATCGATACCGCAAGCCGCTTCTGGTCGCCAATCTCGCCAACGGCGATGCGCGCAAGCAGGCCGGCCTGTGGCTGCGCGTGCAGCGGGCAAAGCACGGCGATGCACTCAAGCTTGCCATCGGCGGCCCGCGCGAAAGCGAGGCGCCGGGAATTTATGCGCGCGCAATGGCGTTCATCGCAGAGCTCCTTGATCAGTAATCGCTGCGCCGCGCACAGCATCGCTTATCTGCGCGAAACCGTCTGGCCGCCGCAGCCGCGCGGCGATAAACGAAAGCCATGAGCGTGCCATCGCCGATTCCCGGTCCCGCCGAACCGTCTACCCCGACTTCCCTTCCGTCCGCGACGCTGCCAGAACAACCGCAGCCGACGCTCACCGAACTCTTCATCGCCTTTGCCACGATTTCGCTGTCGGGTTTCGGCGGCGTGCTGGCCTGGTCGCGCCGCATGTTGGTCGAAGAGCGCAAATGGCTCACGGCGGAGCAGTTCAACGAAACTTACGCGCTGTGTTCGTTTCTGCCCGGCGGGAACATCCTCAATTTCTCGGTCATTTTCGGCGCACGCTTTCGCGGCGTAGGGGGCTCCATTGCGGCGGCGGGCGGGCTGATGGGGCCGCCGCTGCTTCTGGTCCTCATCATCGCCGGCATCTATGCCCATTACGGCGACCTGCCGCTCCTGCGCCGCGCGCTCACCGGCGTCGCCTCGGCGGCGGCCGGCTTGATGGCGGCGACGGTCGCCAAGATGGCCCGGCCGCTATTTCGCAATCGCGCCGTGATCGGGCCGCTCATCGCGTTCGTGACTTTCGCCGCGATCGGCGTCATGCGTTGGCCGCTGCCATTGGTGCTGGCCGTCATCGTGCCGGCGAGCATCGCCGCAGCAATGGTGCGGCGATGAATTCCGGTGGCGGCGGCACGCTGCTCACGCTCGCCGGCTTCTTCGGCGTGCTGTCGCTATTCGCCATCGGCGGCGGCAATTCTGCCGTGCCGGAGATGTACCGCTTCGCCGTCGACGTCCAACATTGGCTGAGCGACCGGCAATTCGCCGACAGCTTCGCGCTGGCGCAGCTCACGCCGGGACCGAACATCATCATCGTGACATTGATCGGTTTTCACGTTGCCGGCGTTCTCGGCGCGCTGGTGGCGACGCTGGCGATGTGCGGACCACCCGCGGTTTTTGCCTATTTCGTCGGCGGTGCGTCCGATCGGTTTAAGGGCAAAACCTGGCACGCCGTGCTGAGCCGCGCACTGGTGCCGGTGACGATCGGTCTCATCGCCGCGAGCGCAGCGGTGGTGACCTCGACCGCGGGTTACAACTGGATGTCGCTTGCCATTACGGTCGGGACCGCGCTGATGGCCTACTTCGTCCGCGTGCATCCGCTATGGCTGTTCGCCGCCGCCGCCGTGATCGGGATGAGCGGGCTGCTTTGACGCGGAAGTGAACGCTGCAGCCAAACGCGCGGTGTGTTCGCTGATGCGGCGTATTCTCTGGTAGGCCGCGCGGCTATCCACCGCGATCTTGCGGGTGCTTCGCCGGCCGCACATTTGGCATTAAGATTGCCGCGACTCGCCCCGGACTGAATGCCGATGCGCCAATATCTCGACCTCATGGAACGCGTGCTCGAAGAGGGCGTGGAGAAGCGCGACCGCACCGGGACCGGCACGCGCTCGATCTTCGGCCATCAGATGCGCTTCGACCTGTCTGGCGGCTTTCCGCTGGTCACCACCAAGAAGCTGCACGTCAGGTCGATCATCTACGAGCTGCTCTGGTTTCTGCGCGGCGACACCAACGTCAAATATCTCAACGAACACGGCGTCTCGATCTGGAACGAGTGGGCCGACGAGAACGGCGATCTCGGTCCGGTCTACGGCCGCCAATGGCGCTCGTGGCCGGCGCCCGACGGAACTCATATCGATCAGATCGCCAATGTGCTGAGCGAAATCCGCCGCAATCCGGCCTCGCGGCGGCTGATCGTCACCGCCTGGAATCCGGCCGAGATCGAGAGCATGGCGCTGCCGCCGTGCCATTGCCTGTTTCAGTTCAACGTCGCCGACGGCGCGCTGTCGTGTCAGCTCTATCAGCGCTCGGCCGATGTGTTTCTCGGCGTGCCGTTCAATATCGCTTCCTACGCGCTGCTGACGCTCGCGGTCGCCCATGTGAGCGGGCTCAAGCC
>JASHVN010000646.1 GCA_030044555.1 Xanthobacteraceae bacterium
CCTCGATGGCGCTTTCGCGCACGAGCGCGAGGTGCTCGCCGCCTCCGGCATCGCCGGCGGCTTGGTGTATTGGGTTTTCGCCGGCCGCAAGGCAGGTTTGTGGAAGTTGTAATGCGTGCGCAAAAGGCCTCGGGCCGGATCGAATGAATCGGACCGGACTGGCGATCGCGCTTGTCATTGGCGCGGTGGTGGGCTTGCTGTTCGGCCTCTATCCGCGGCTCGACATCGCTATCTCTGCCCTTTTCTACGATCGGCAGGCAAACCTCTTCATCGTCAACGCCCAGCCATGGGTGATGGATGCACGCGACGCAGCCCGATGGCTGATTACGCTGATCGTCGCGCCGGCCGGCCTGGCGCTCATCGGCAAGCTGATCATGCCCAAGCGCCGCATGCTGATGAGCGCTCGCGCCGCGCTGTTTCTGGCGCTGACCCTGGCGCTCGGTCCCGGCATCCTCACCAATGTCATCCTCAAGGATCACTGGGGGCGCGCGCGGCCGATTGACATCAGCGAACTGGGCGGCACTGACCGCTTCACCGCCTGGTGGGACCCGCGCGGCGATTGCCCGGACAATTGCTCGTTCGTCGCCGGCGAGCCGTCGGGCGCGTTTTGGACCCTGGCGCCGGCCGCACTGGCGCCGCCGCAATGGCGCCTGCTCGCCTATGGGGGCGCACTCACTTTCGGCGCCGCGATCGGCCTTCTGCGGATCGCCGGCGGCGGGCATTTTTTTTCCGACGTGGTGTTCGCCGGCGTTTTCACGTTCTTGCTGATATGGGCGACCCACGGGCTGCTGTTTCGCTGGCGAGGTAGCCCGATGACTGACGCCGCGATCGAGCGCTTTCTCGCCCGCGCCGGCGCGGCGATGTATGCCGCCGCCGCCCGCGCGGTTCCGCGCAAACCGGCGCCCGCATTCACACCGGGCACGCTGCCCGAGCAGCTTGCCTCATTGCCGCACGCGCCTATAGTCCGCGGCACTTTCAGCAACATGCCACCCGACAAGGATTCTTGATGCCCGGGACCGCCAAAAAAGGCGAGGTGAAGAAAGTCGTGCTCGCCTATTCGGGCGGGCTCGATACCTCGATCATTCTCAAATGGCTGCAGACCACCTATGGCTGCGAAGTGGTGACCTTCACGGCCGATCTCGGCCAGGGCGAAGAGCTCGAGCCGGCGCGGGCCAAGGCACTCTTGCTCGGCGTCAAGCCCGAGAACATCTTCATCGAGGACCTGCGCGAAGAATTCGTGCGCGACTACGTCTTTCCGATGTTCCGCGCCAATGCGCTCTACGAGGGGCAGTATCTGCTCGGCACCTCGATCGCGCGGCCGCTCATCGCCAAGCGGCAGATCGAGATCGCCGAAAAGGTCGGCGCCGATGCGGTCGCTCACGGCGCCACCGGCAAGGGCAACGACCAGGTGCGCTTCGAGCTTGGCTATTATGCGCTCAAGCCCGACGTGAAAGTCATCGCCCCTTGGCGCGAATGGGATTTTCGTTCGCGCGAGCAGCTTCTCGCCTTTGCCGAACAGAATCAGATCCCGATCGCCAAGGATAAGCGCGGCGAAGCGCCGTTCTCGACCGACGCCAACCTGCTGCACACCTCCTCCGAGGGCAAGGTGTTGGAGAACCCGGCCGAAGAAGTGCCGGATTACGTCTATTCGCGCACCGACGATCCCGGCGCCGCGCCCGCCGAGCCCGACACCATCACGATCGATTTCGAGCGCGGCGATGCGGTTGCGCTTGACGGCAAAAAGCTCCAGCCGGCGGAGCTATTGACGCAGCTCAACGCGCTCGGCCGCCGCCACGGCGTCGGTCGGCTCGATCTCGTGGAGAACCGCTTCGTCGGCATGAAATCGCGCGGCATGTATGAGACACCGGGCGGCACGATCCTCTACGCCGCCCATCGCGGCATTGAGTCGATCACGCTCGACCGCGGCGCCGCCCATCTCAAAGACGAGCTGATGCCGAAATACGCCGAGCTGATCTATAACGGCTTCTGGTTCTCGCCCGAACGCGAGATGCTGCAGGCGGCGATCGACCGGAGCCAGCACTATGTCGGCGGCCGCGTGCGGCTCAAGCTTTACAAGGGCAGCGTCGGCGTGGTCGCGCGCGAGAGCAAATATTCGCTCTACGACCAGGATCTGGTGACGTTCGAGGAAGGCAAGGTCGCCTATGACCAGCGCGATGCCGAAGGCTTCATCCGGCTCAACGCATTGCGGCTGCGGACGCTCGGGCAGCGGAAAAAGAAGCTGAAATTATAAGCTTGCTATAAGTTTGCGCGCGCCGTCATTCGATCCGGCGCGCTTCCTCGGCGAGCATGATCGGAATGCCGTCACGGATCGGATAGGCGAGCTTGGCGGCGCGCGAGATCAATTCCTGCTTCTCGGCGTCGTATTCGAGCGGACATTTGGTGAGCGGACACACCAGGATTTCGAGCAGCTTGGGATCGACCGTATCGGCAGGACGCTCAGCGGGTGGATTGGACATCGGCGGCTCCAAATTTTGCGGCTGTTCATTCTACTGCAGCGGCGTCTCGCCCGGCGTCTTGCTTTTGGCGAGTTCGATCTCGGTGACGGCGATCAGGATCTCGGCCCGGGTTTTCAGATCGGGCGCCTCCAGCAGCGCCTGTTTCTCGGCGGTGTCGTAAGGCGACATCATGGCGAGCGCATTGACCAGCGCCTCGTTTGGCGCGTTTTCGATGCCTTCCCAATCGGCCTTGAGATTGTTGGCTTTGAGAAAATCGGAAAGCGCGCGTAACAGCGCCTTGCGGTCGACCTCGTCCTCGCCCTTGCGCGCCGTGAAGTCGTCGGCAAAGGGATGATAGGTCACCCGGCACTGCCGATAGAGCGTGGCGACGGGCAGTTCTTCCTCGACGCGGAAGCGCGCGATACCGGTGAGCTGGATCAGATAACGGCCGTCGCCGCTCTCGGCAAATTGCGTGATCCGCCCGACGCAGCCGACGCGAAAGAGATGCGGCTTGTTCGGGTCCGGCCCCGCATGGGCGGGATCGGGCTGGATCATGCCGATAAGACGGTCGCCTGAACGCAGCGCGTCGTCGATCATCGCCAGATAGCGCGGCTCGAAAATGTTGAGCGGCATTTGTCCGCGCGGCAGCAGCAAGGCTCCCGGCAGCGGGAAAACCGGAATTTCATCCGGCACTGTCTCGGGTCCCCGATAGATCGTGTTCATCGGCATGTCGCACTCCACACCGCGACGGCACCGAATCGCGCCTCTTCCGCCCGCGGAAGTAGCCTATAGCCCCATCAATCGGCCGACACTATGCGAATAATATCGAAGACAGCCGCCTGCGGCCCTCGACCGTGGCTTCGTCGGTCGGGCCCCAGGCATCGAAGAACTGGACGAGCTGCTTACGCGCGCCATCGTCGTTCCATTTGCGGTCGCGTTTGACGATGGCGATCAACTGCTCGAGCGCTTCCATGCGCTGTCCCTTGCCGTTAAGCGCGACGGCAAGATCGAAACGCGCCTGATGATCGAGCGGGTTGGCGGCAACCTTCTGCTCCAGCTCGGCGAGCGGGCCGAGATTTTTGGCCTGCTCGGCAAGTTCGAGCGCCGCGCGCGCCGCCGCGACGGACGATTCGTTGCGCTTGGCTTCGGGCACCATGGCGAGCGTCTGCCGCGCCTGGTCGAGCGATCCGGTCTCGACGTAGCAGCGCGCCAAACCGCCGAGCGCATGCACATTGCCGCTGTCTTCGGCCAGAAGCTGCGCGTAAAGATCGGCCGCGCCGGCGGTATCGCCGTCGGCGAGCGCCGCATCGGCAGCCTTCAACAGATCCTGGGCCTCGCCGCCAATGCGGTCCTTGGTGAGCCGTTCCAGGAAAGCGATCACCTGGCTTTCCGGCAGCGCGCCCATGAAGCCGTCGGCGGGCTGGCCGTTGACGAAGGCGATCACCGCGGGAATGGACTGGATGCCCATCTGGCCGGGGATCGCCGGGTGCTCATCGATATTCATTTTGACGAGCTTGACCTTGCCCTTGGCGGCTTTCACCGCCTTCTCCAGCGCCGGCGTCAGCTGCTTGCAGGGGCCGCACCAGGGCGCCCAGAAATCGACCAGCACCGGCTGGCGCCTGGATTCCTCGATGACGTCCTTCACAAAGGTTTGGGTGGTCGTGTCCTTGACGAACGTCTCCGCGGCGGCGGTTTGGGCTGGCTGCAACATGGGCCTTGATGTGCCTTGGTTTTTTGGGGCCGGCAAGCCGGAAATGTCCTTGATCGCTGATTAAATGGGAAGAAGGCGCCTGAATGCAATCGTGGTTTCAGACCGCCGCGTTAGCCGATACCGGCTCGATCCGCGGGACGTGGCCGGTGGCTTGCAGGAACTTAAGCAACCCTTGGCGCGAAATCGTCGTGGTGCCGGTATTGCGCAGGGGGTGAAAATTGAGCACCTCGTGCGCCATCATGGCGGCATCGAGCACGACGGTCACCCGCAAATCGGCATCGTTGATGACGGCGAAAGGGGTCACCGAGCCAGGCTCGACGCCGAGAAGCTCGCGCATTAATTCGGCCGAACCGAAGGAGAAGCGGCCGGAGGCGCCGAGCAGCCGGTGCAGCGATTTGAGCGCGATGGAAGCGTCCTCCAGCGCCACGACCAGGAACGGCGTCCCCTTCTTGTCGCGCAGGAACAGGTTCTTGGTGTGCGCGCCGGGGATCTGCCCGTGCAGCGTCCTGCCCTCCTCGACGGTGAACAGCGGCGGGTGACTGATGCTCTTGTGCGCAATGCCGAGACTGTCCAAATAGGCAAAAAGCTCGTCGGGCGTGGCAGGCATCGGCGGCTTCATAGGCCGGCGAAGCGCCGGTTGCAAAGACAGCCGGTTGCAAAGACAGGCGTACTTTGCCATAGCTTTGCCGTGGTCGCCGCCGATAGACGGCGGCTT
>JASHVN010000647.1 GCA_030044555.1 Xanthobacteraceae bacterium
ACATGCGCGGCGGCGCGCAGGAGCCGCTGACGCGCGCCGACATCGAAGAAAAATTCTTGCTCAACGCCAGGCATGGCGGCTGGAGCGCCGACCGCGCTGCGCGGGTTCTAAAGTCGATCGGGACGTTGTTTGAAGGACCGATAGACCTGACGGCGCTGCGCGGCTGACATCCCCGTACGATCAGGCCTTGTTCTGCGCTTGCGCCTTCTTCCGCCGCGGGCGCCGCGCATAATCCTGCACGCAGCGCCGCAGATCGATGAAATTCTGCCGAAGCTGCTCGAGCCCGAACCCGAGCGCAAAAATCGGTTCAAGTTCGTTGCTGGGCAGCGATCGAGTCAAACCTTCGGCGCGCACCGCGTCGACTACGGCCGTATAAGCCGCAAGGGCCGCTTCGAAATCATCGAGCGGCGGCGGCGCGGTTCGCTCGTTCAGCGCGACCGCGCTGTCGCCGAGGAAATCGCCTGCCGCCGCGCCGACAACGATCAGCGGCTGGCTCAAATGCGTGCGCAAGGGCTCGGGGAGCGGCTTTGTTCCGGCGCGGCCAATGATCACGAGATCATGGCGCAGCCGCAGCATCGTGCGCGACAGCGGACCGGGGTCCGGCTGTGCCGCGAATGTAATCATAAGCTCGTGCTGCGCCTCGGCGGTGATCTGCTGGAAGCGCGTGACCGCCGCCCCGATCTCGTCCTGGATACGCGCGTTGGTCGCCGGATCGAAACCGCCGCTACAACCGGCGATCAGCCGCGGCAGATCGTGCGCGAGCTGTTGCAGCAGGCGAACCGCTGCCTTCAGCCGCATCTGATGCGCGCGCTCCGGAAATATCGTGAGCGAGACGATCATCGCGATGACGCCACCGAGCGCCACTTCCGAGCTGCGCGTAATGGCCGACTCGACGGCGCCTTCGCCGAATTGTCCGGCGATCAGGATCACGAGCACCGCCGAAAACGGTGCTACGCGGAAATTGGGATTAAAGGCAGCCGCCAACGCCAGCGGCGCAATTGCGAGCGCCACGACGGCGGCCTCGGACAGCGGCGTTGCATGCGGGATCAGGGCGCCGATCGCGCCGCCATAAACGGCGCCGCCCACCGTGCCGATGATGTATTCGAGCGTGGCGCGCAGCGATCCGCCGGCGCTCATTTGCGTCACCACGATGGCGGTGAGGATCACCCAGAGGCCGTTCAGGGGAATATTCATGGTTTTGGCGACCGCGAGTGCCGCTAGCCCCGATGCGGTCATGCGCACGCAGAAGCGCCAGCGCGGCTTATAGCTTCTCGCCAGAGCACGGAGACGACGCCAGAGTCCCAAGATATCCATAACGACTGCAGTAATGTCCGAGTTTGGACAAACTAGCAGTTCGGTTGCGAATAGCGAGTTGTCTGGAAAGTTTCCGAACCCGGTTCGAAGGATCGTCAATAGAAGGATCTTCAATAATCGTCATTGCGGGACTTGCGCCGGGCATCCATGCTGACCTGGAGAAGGTGCAGGTGAGGGAGGGATATCTATGGCCACGATGATCGCAGCGCGGCTGCATGCCTACGGGGCGCCGATGACGCTCGATCGCATCGAGATGCCGGAACCGCGCCCCACCGACGTGGTCATCGAGGTCAAGGCCTGCGGCGTCGTCCCCAATCTGGCACGGGTCATCAGCAATTTTTTCGGCACGCTCACGCCCGACAACAAGATGATGCCGCCGCTGCCGGCGATCTTCGGTCTCGATCCGGCGGGCGTGGTCGCCAAGGTCGGCGCGCAGGTTTTTTCCGTGCGCCCCGGCGAGCGCGTCTATGTCAATCCCGGGCGCTCCTGCGGCTCGTGCAAAATGTGCCGCAGCGGCCAGGACTACGATTGTCCGAGCTGGACGCTGCAGGGCTATTTCGGCCGCTCGCAGGAGATCATGCGGGCCTACCCTTACGGCGGGCTCGCGCAATTCATCGCCGCGCCGGCGACCGCTTTGGTCAAGCTGCCGGAGACTCTGAGCTTCGAAGCGGCGGCGCGCTTTGGCTATCTGGGCACCGCCTATGCGGCCATGAAGAAGATCGGCGTCGGTCCGGGCCATACACTCCTGATCAACGGCATCAGCGGACAGCTCGGGCTCAACGCCGCGCAGCTGGCGCTCGCCATGGGCGCGACAAAAATCCTCGGCACCGGGCGCAATCAATCCCTGCTCGACCGCGTCAAGACACTTTCGCCGCAGCGGATCGACGTTCTTTCAGTTCCCGATGCACTGCCCGGCCCGACGGATCCGCTGGTGGCGTGGGCAAAGAATGCGACGGAAGGGCATGGCGTTGACGGCATGATCGATTGCCTGCCGCCAGGCGCGCCGGCGAGCGCGATGCTGCGCGCGTTGTTCGCCCTGCGCCGCGGCGGTCGCGCGGTGAACGTCGGCGCGATCATGGAAACGCTGCCGCTCAACGCCTTCTGGATGATGACCAACCGCATCGGGCTGCAGGGATCGGTATGGTTCACCACCGGCGAAGGTGAGGAAATGGCCGCCATGGTGGCCGCCGGCACGTTGGATCTTTCCGCACTTGAGCACCGCGTTTCCCCGCTTTCGGAGGTCAACGACGTGCTCGCCGGAATGGACAACCGCAACGGCGGTTTCACCAATTTCGTGATCGATCCGACCCGCACCCAGGGATGATCGGGCCAGCAAAACCTGCTAATTCTTCGGCCCAACAGAATGCCAAGTATTCGGAATCGGGACACTAGCGAATAAGCCAAGCGAGGACGTCATGTACGGCAATCTCGAACTCTTTATCGACGGCAAATGGCTCGGCGGCGATGGCCGCAAGGGCGAAGACGTGATCAATCCCTCAACCGAAAAGCCGCTGGCCCATCTGCCGCACGCGAGCAAAGCCGATCTCGATACGGCGCTGCAGGCGGCGGTCAAGGGCTTTGCGCTGTGGCGCGCCACGTCGGCGTATGACCGCTGCAAGATCATGCGCAAGGCCGCCGATCTGATGCGCGAGCGCTATGACGCGATTTCGAAGATCATGGTGCTTGAGCAGGGCAAGGTCTATCCGGAAGCACGCGCCGAGGTGATCACCTCCGCCGACATCATCGAATGGTATGCCGAGGAAGGCCGCCGCTCCTACGGCCGCATTGTGCCGGGCCGCGGCAAGGGCGTGCGTCAGCTCGTGGTGCAGGAGCCGATCGGCGTTGTCGCCGCGTTCACGCCATGGAATTTCCCGGTGCTGACCCCGGCGCGCAAGATCGGCGGCGCGCTGGCAGCCGGCTGCTCCCTCATTCTCAAAGCCTCCGAGGAAACGCCCGGTGCGTGCGTCGAGCTGGTACGCTGTTTCGCCGATGCCGGCCTGCCCGCGGGCGTGCTCAACTTGGTGTTCGGCGTGCCGGCGGAAGTTTCCGAGTATTTGCTCAGCAAGGATGCGGTCCGCAAAATTTCCTTCACTGGCTCGATTCCGGTCGGCAAGCATCTGGCCGCGCTCGCCGCCAAGGGCATGAA
>JASHVN010000648.1 GCA_030044555.1 Xanthobacteraceae bacterium
GAGCGCGTGACCTTTGCCGCGACATTCATGATCTCGGCGCTTTCCGGCGACGGCGTTGAGGATCTCAAACGCTGGTTCGCCGCGCACGTTCCGTTCGGGCCGTGGCTTTATCCGGCCGACCAGATTTCGGATGCGCCGGTGCGTCAGCTGGTGGCCGAAATCACGCGCGAAAAACTTTATCTGCGCTTGCACCAGGAATTGCCCTATCAGTCGACGGTCGAGACCGATGTCTGGAAGGAGCTCGCCGACGGGTCGGTGCGCATTGAACAAACCCTCTACGTGGAGCGCGAGAGCCAGCGCAAAATCGTACTCGGCAAAGGCGGGCAGACCATCAAGGCGATCGGCGCCGCCGCGCGCGTCGACATTGCCGAGGCGGTCGAGCAGCCGGTGCACCTCTTTCTGTTCGTCAAGGTGCGTGAAGGCTGGGGCGAGGATCCGGAGCGCTACCGGGTGATGGGATTGGATTTCCCGAATGCCTAAAGCGTGATGATTTGAGGACGAATCATCATCGCGCTTTAGCTCGACGGCATCCGGCTCCGCTTCGGCCGCAATCGTCGCCTACCGCCCTTGCCGGCTTGGCGAATATCGGCTTGTGAGTTGCTTGGCGAGTTCATTCACGACCTGCCCCCATGCGTCGGCCTCGGCCTGACGGAACAGTCTAGCGGTCGGATACCATGGGCAGTCTTGCCGCTCGCGCAACCACCTGAAATCAGCGTGAGCGGGCAGCATGATCCAAACCTCTTTTCCGAGCGCTCCGGCGAGGTGCGCCGCCGCGGTATCGATGGAGATCACCAGATCCATCTCGGCGATCAACGCCGCCGTATCGGAAAAATCAGCCAATTGTCGCGAGTGATCCGCAACGCGGGCATGTCCCAGATGCGGGCGATCTTCCTCGCGCACCTCCTTTTGCAACGCGTGCCATTCAACCTCGTCAAGCAGCAGCGGAGACAGATTTCCAAATCGAATGCTGCGGCCCGGGTCAGGTTGAGGATTGCCGGACCATGCCAACCCGATCCGCGGCCTGTTCCGCGCGCCGAGCCTGTCCCGCCATTGCTTGCGTTTTCCCTCGCTGACGAAGAGATAGGGCACCTCCGCCGGGACGGTCTGCAAGCCGGTTTTGAAAGCCAGCGGCAAGCTCATGAGCGGGCAATGCAGGTCGAAATCGGGCAGAGGATCGCCTCGGGCAATGATCTGAATGCCTTCTCTCCGCTCCCGTAACAGGGGCAAAAGCGCCGCAGCGACTTCAAAGACGATCCGGCACTTTTGCCGGTCGAAGAGCTTCAGATAGCGGCAAAACTGAATCGTGTCGCCGAAGCCCTGCTCAGCATGAATTAAGATCGTCTGGTTCGCCAAATCGCGATCGCCGAGCCACAATGGTTGATCGAAGCTTCTCCTTGACGCATCGGTCAGCCGGCTCCGCCAGCGCCATTCGTACTGCTGCCATCCCTCCCCATAATCGCCGCTGACAAGCTTGGCGAGTGAATTTGCGTAATAGGCTTCGGCAAAATCCTTATTGAGAGAAATGGCTCGGTCGAAGCACGACAGCGCCTCCAGATCGCGCCGCATCGTGAAGAGGATGTTGCCGCGACCATACCACGCGTCGGCAAAGTCGGAATTGAATGCGAGCGCCTTGTCGTAGGCGGTGAGCGCGTCGTCGTAACGCCGCAGTTCACGAAACACATTGCCGCGGCCAAGCCACGCGCCCGCGAGATCAGGTTCGATGGCGAGCGCGCGGTCATACGCGGACAGCGCATCCGCGAATTGCCTGCGTTCACAAAGCACATTGCCCCGGCCCAACCATGCAGCGGCAAGATCGGGTTTCAGCGTCGACGCTCTGTCATAGGCGGCAAGCGCGTCGTCGCTGCGCTTCAATCCGTGCAGAATATTGCCGCGACCGAGCCACGCGTCGGGCAGGTCGCGCTCGACGGCAAGCGCCGAGTCGACGGCTTGCAGGGCGGCCTCTTGGCGTCGCAGCTCCGATAATGCCTTCGCCCGGTGCAGATGCGGTTGAGCGGCGCCCGGATGCAGCGCGATGGCCCGATCGAAGCTCGCTAATGCCTCCTGGTGCCGCCCAAGCGCAGCAAGCGCCACGCCGCGATTGAACCAGTCTTCGACGGCATCGGGCGTCAGCGCCAAGGCCCGATCGTAACTTTCGACGGCTTCGGCGGTACGGCCCATGTCGCTGAGGACGTCGGCGCGATGGCTGTGGGCCGGCGCGAGATCCGGCGCCGACGCAATGGCGCGATCAAAGCATGCGAGCGCCTCCGCGTTGCGCCCAAGCGCGCTCAACGCCCGTCCCAGAAGGACATGGGCGCGCGCATGGCGCGGGTCATTGGCCAGCGCCTGCCGCGCATGTTCGGCGCCTTCGGCAAAAAGCTGCTGCTGGCAGGCCAGCATGCCAAGATAATAATGCGCATCGGCATTGGCCGGATCGCGGCGCAACACCTCGCTGTAGCGCGCTGCCGCTTCAGCCACGGCGCCGCGCCGGTGCAGGCTCACTCCTTCTTGCAGGAGATCGATCGTCGACGCCACGGTCATCAGCAAGCCTGAAACCGGATGCCAGCGTGTTAGTCAATCAGAACCGATACCGCCCAGCAAGGCATTGATATTGATGGAAAATTCTCGGCGGCCGGGCGGCGCCAACGGATGATTGCGCGACTATGGGTGGATCGTTAGATTGCCTACGCACGTCGGACCAATAGCAGAAAGTTCGTGAGAGGCGTTCGAATTGGCGAAAAATATTCGTCAGCGCACCGCGGATGCGCGCTGGCGCCTGTGACACGCACGAGTGGTCCGAATTCTGACATTCGCATCCCGGTTCGGCAGTCTCTCATGCGAATGTCAGAATCAAAGGACCACTAGCAAATATAAGTTCGAGTGGAGCTTTTGGATTTGACATTCGCTTCACGCGTTCGCGGCTTGGGGGTGGCGAATATCAAATCCGCTCCACGAGAGCCCCGCTCTGATCACCGGCATCCGCAATGCGGCCGCTGCGGTTCGCCTGCTGTGACGTGTTCAGCTCTCATACGGATGCGCAGTGGTTGGGCCGATGCTGCCTGACAACCAGCTTCGCCGGCTGCAGGAAGCCCTCTCCCATCAGAGAGCTGGCCGATTCACCGAGGCCATAAGGCTCTACAACCGGATCCTGCAAAAAACGCCGAGCAACTTCGACTGCGTCAATGCCTTGGCGGGCCTTTACGCACAACTGGGCGACGTCAACTCCGCCACGCCGCTGTTCCGCCGCGCCGCCAAATTGCGCCCCGATCTTGCCGACACCCACTATAATCTCGCCGTGGCGCTCAGCATGAGCGGACACCACGGCGAGGCCGCAGGACACTACAAACAGACCCTCGACCGCAATCCGCGCCACGCCAACGCGCGCAATAATTATGCGGCCACCTTGCTGCAGCAGGGCCAGATCGCCGCGGCCCTGCAGCAATACGACGAACTGATCGCCATCAACCCCGCACTTGCCGACGCCTATAACAACCGCGGCATGGCGCTGCAAAATCTCAAGCGTCTGCAAGAAGCCGTCGCCGACTACGACAAGGCGATCGCGCTGAGGCCGAACTTTCCCGAAGCCCATGTTAATCGGGGCAACGCGTTACAAGGGCTGCGCCGTTTCAACGACGCCCTTGCGAGCTTCGAGAAGGCCATTGCTCAAAAGCCCGATTTTGCCGACGCCTACGGCAATGCCGGCAACATCCATTGCCAATTGGGACAGCACAAGGAGGCGCTTAACACATACGAGCACGCCTTGTCGCTGCAACCCGGCGACTCCGAGATCAAGAGCATGCGGCTCTACGCCAAAATGCACTTGTGCGATTGGAGCAATTTCGATGCGGAATGCGCGGATCTTATCTCCTGCGTCGAGCGTGGTTTACCCATCCACACCTTCGTGACTCTGGCCATTTCGTCGTCCCATGAATTGCAGCTCCGCTGCGCGCGGCTGTTCAGCGAGACGAAATTTCCTCCATCCGACAAGCCGGTCTGGCGCGGCGAGGTTTATGCGCACGATCGCATCCGCGTTGCCTATGTGTCGGGCGAGTTCCGCGAGCACGCCACCGGCTATTTGTTGCCGGGTCTGTTCGAGCACCATGACAGGTCGCGGTTCGAGGTGACCGGAATTTCCCTTGGATCGGAGGAGGAATCGCCGACCCGGCGGAGAATAAAGAACGCTTTTGAACGCTTCGTCCACGTTCGGGACAAAAGCGATCAGGACATTGCGGCGCTGCTCCGCGAACTGGAAATCGACATTGCGGTCGACCTCATGGGCTACACACAAAATGCCCGGCCGGGCATATTCACGCTGCGTCCGGCGCCTGTTCAAGTGAGCTATCTGGGTTATCTCGGGCCGATGGGCGCCGATTTCGTCGACTACGTCATCGCCGACAAGATCGCGTTGCCGTTCGACCAGCAGCCATATTACGCCGAGACGATCGCGCATCTGCCGGACTGCTTCCTGGTCAACGACGACCGGCTGACGATTTCGCCGCGCACGCCGACACGCGCAGAGGTGGGATTGCCAGACGAGGGATTCGTGTTCTCTTCGTTTAACAACAGCTACAAGATCGGGCGTCCGATGTTCGAGCTATGGATGCGCCTGCTCCGGGCCGTCGATGGCAGCGTGCTCTGGCTCTTCGAAGCCAATGCCGAAATGGCCCTCAACTTGCGGTGCGAGGCGCAGCGCTGCGGCGTCGATCCCAGCCGTATCGTGTTTGCGCCGCGCGTTGGACTTCCCGAGCATTTGGCGCGGCAACAATTGGCCGATCTGTTTCTCGACAGTTCCCCGTACAATGCCGGCGCTACCGGCGCGGCAGCGTTATGGGCCGGAGTTCCGCTCCTGACGATGATCGGATCGACCTTTGTCGGCCGCATGGCGGCGAGCATGCTGCACGCCGTCGGGCTCCCGGAACTGGTGACCGAATCATTGAGCGGCTATGAGGCGCTGGCGTTGAAGGTCGCCGGAGAGCCTGATTTTTGCGCCGTACTAAGGGAAAGGCTGGCGCGCAACCGCAAGACCCATCCGCTGTTCGACACCGAGCGCTTTACCAGGAACATTGAAGCCGCCTATGAGACGATGGTCGATCTCTCGCGGCGCGGCGAACGTCCGCGCAGTTTCAGCGTCGCGGAGCAGGGGGCTGCCAAGGCATGACGAAGCCGCGCGCTAGCTGTTTGGGGTAGTTCCGGTGTCGGACAATCGCCAATCCAGGCCGCAGCAGCCGCATTCAGTGACGGTGTCGCTGCAGCAGCCATACCAGCAGGTGACGGTCAGCTACCGGCCTTTTGCTGCTGCCGAGCCCACGGCGGCACCGGAAAGCGCGGAGACCCATTACAGCCGTGCGGGCGCGCTGCAGGGGCAAAAGCGCTTCCCCGAAGCGCTGTCCGCTTTCGACAAGGCCATCGCGCTCAAGCCGGATTATGCCGAAGCGCACAATGGCCGCGGCATCGTGTTCGCCAATCTCAGTCGGCCTGCCGAAGCGATTGCCGGGTTCGACCGCGCGATCGCGCTCAAGCCGGATTACGCCGAGGCGCACAACAATCGCGGCCTGGTGTTGCAGGAGATCGGCCGGCTCGACGACGCGCTTGCGAGCTTCGACAAAGCGCTGGCGCTGCAGCCGGACAATGCGCGCCTTCATAGCAATCGTGGCACGACGCTCCACGAGGCCGGGCGGCTCGACGAGGCGCTGGCCAGTTACGATCGCGCCATTACTCTGAAGAACGATTACGCCGAAGCCTATTATAACCGCGGCGTTATCCTGCAGGACCTGCAAAAGCTAGACGAGGCACTTGCCGCTTTTGCCGCGGCGATCGCGCTCAAGCCAGACTACGCCGCGGCTTATAACAACCGCGGTGTTGTGCTGCAGGAGCTCAAACGCCTCCCCGAGGCCGCCGCCGCTTTCGAGAAGACCATCGCGCTCAACGGCAGCCTTGCTGAGGCCTATCTCAATCAGAGCTATTGCCTGTTGCTCATGGGGCGCTTCGCAGAGGGCTGGCGCCTGCATGAGTGGCGCAAGAAGACCGCAACGCCGGTCGGCCATCGTTTATTTCCGCAGCCGTTGTGGCTGGGCGAGAAGGACGTGGCCGGCAAAACCGTGTTCGTTCATTGTGAACAGGGACTGGGCGACACGATCCAGTTCTACCGCTACGGCAAGCTGCTGACACAGCGCGGTGCGAAGGTCGTGATGTCGGTGCAGGAGCCTTTGTGTTCGCTGCTGCGGCCGATCGGTCCCAACATCCAAATTCTCAACGCGCATGAGATCCCGACGGCGTTCGATTATCACTGCCCGCTGATGAGCCTGCCGCTCGCATTCGGCACGACCTTGGAGACCGTCCCGTCGGAGCCGGCTTATATCGTCGCCGACGCGCAGCGTAGCAAAGCGTGGGACACGCGATTGCCGCGAACAAAACTCCGCATCGGAATCGTTTGGGCGGGGAATGCGAAACACAGGAACGATCGGAATCGATCGATCGCGTTATCCGCTCTGGCGCCGCTCCTTTCGGCCGATGCGCAATGGATCTCGCTGCAAAAGGAATTGCGCGCCGGCGACGCCGATCTGCTGGCCGGTCTGCCGCAGATCGCCCGCTGCGGCGAAGAGCTTACGGATTTTTCCGACACGGCGGCGCTCCTCGATCGCCTGGACCTGATTATCACCGTCGACACCAGCGTCGCGCATCTGGCCGGCGCCATGGGAAAGCCGGTGTGGATCTTGCTGGCGTTCAACACCGATTGGCGCTGGTTGGCGGACCGCGACGAAAGCCCGTGGTATCCGAGCGCCCGATTGTTTCGGCAAGACGAACTCGGCTCCTGGGATAACGTCGTTGCACGCCTCGGCGCCGCGTTGCGCGATTACATGCGAGCCCATTCGAAATCATGACTTCAGCGCTACGGAGCTGGCGCTTGCGCGAACGCTTGGATCATGAAAAAAACTTTGCGATTGCGTGCAGCTATTCTTTCAGCGCGCCCCGCAAGGGGCAACGCGGCAATGCCTTGCGTTACCAGAATATGTCTTGCGTTTACCATAATGGCGAACGCGCGTGGAACCTGACTGTTGAGGCGCTGTGAGCGAATCCGACCGGGCTCTCAGAGTATGTTTTATCTCGCACAGCAGCATGCTGCTCGGTGCCGAGCGCATCCTTCTTGAGCTTGTCGACGATCTCATCGCCAAATTCGGAGTGAAATGTCTCGTTGTATTTCCGTCCGAGGGCCCACTCGTGACGGAATTCGAGCGCATCGGCGCCAGGTGCGTCGTCAGCTTTTACGGCTGGTGGTGCGATCGCCGACAGCCTCCCATTGGCGTCCGAGAATATATGTGGGCCTGTATCAAATCGTTTGAGCGCACCGCCACGCCGGCGATACGCGAGTTCGATCCCGATATCATCTGGACGCAGACCATGGTGGTACCGTGGGGCGCAATGGTTGCAGAGCAGCTGCAAAAGCCGCACGTCTGGTACGTCACCGAATACGGCGAGCACGATCATGGTTTCGACTTTTTCTTCGCGCCGCGGCAGACCGTCACCAGGGAAATTCTAAAAAGCTCGGACCTTGTTTACGTCCTGAGCAAAAGCATCGGCGAGACGCTTTTTCCCAATGCGGCGGACCGCGTGCGCGCACTCTATTGCCACATTCCGCCTCCGCCGGAAGCAGCGACACAGGGAAGGACGGGGTTCTTCACCATACCCGGTGCGATCAAGCTCGGCATTTTCTCACAAATTGTGCCGAGCAAAGGCCAGCAGGATATCGTCGAGGCAGTAGGTCATTTGTCCGCGCGCGGCCACAACGTGGAACTCGTGATCGCCGGCGCCGGCCCCGCGGAGTTTCGCGAGCGGCTGGACCAAATTATCCGCCAGCATGGCATCGCGGACCGGGTCAAATTCATTGGCTTTCACAAGGACGTTTATCCTGTGCTGCGCGAGTTGGATATTGCCGTCATCTGCTCGCGGATGGAGGCGTTCGGCCGGGTCGGTGTTGAAGCCATGCTGTTCAGCAAGCCGGCGGTCTATCCCAATACGGGCGGCGTCATTGAATATATGGTGGAGGGAAAGACCGGCTATTCCTACACGCCTGGCGATACCCTCGGATTGGCCGACCGGCTCGAGCGACTGATGGCCGATCCGTCGCGATGGCCCGAGATGGGGAGTTTCGCCCGCCAGCGCGCGCTCCAACTGTTCAGCAGCGATGCCTTCGGCGGCGAGGTTTACCGCAATTTACAGGCGCTTCGCCGGCAAGGCAGGAGAGCTAAAGAAATGCCGAGAAGCATCGAAAAGCTCATGACAGCACCGCTGCACGCAACGGCGCCGGCGCAATCGAGCAACGTCGGACGCAACGAGCCCTGTCCTTGCGGCTCCGGCAAGAAATACAAGCATTGCCACGGCCGGGCCGCGTGATTGGCTGATCACGACCGGACTTCGCTTCGCGCGCCGCGAAACGACGCCTCGCAGATATCCGATCGTGTCAACCACCTTTAGCGCCGATCGGCACGGAGAGCATATGCGTCTCGATTCGACGTGCAATCCTGGATATGAAGCAATCCGCACAAGCCAGTCTACCTGGAGTGGACCAAAGCCGTCTGCGTGCTATAATGTGAGTTGTAGTAGCCTCACGGGCGGTCGCGAAAATTAGGCGACCGCCGCATTATTAACAAATGCCTCCTCAGCAAGGTTACGACCCTGAACTCCTTCTTGCCATCGCAGGGATGGATTATCAGGCCGGGCGCTTTACTGACGCGTTGCGCGGCTATAACGCGGTCCTGCGTTTGCGACCGGATGACGTAAACGCTCTCTATCGTCTCGGCATGACAGAGATTCAGCTTGGCCATGTCGACAATGGCTTCGCCAATGTTGGGCGCGCAATCGCGCTCGATCCGTCTCGGGTGGAGTTTCAAATTGGTCTTGCAAATGCGTACGGCCGCCTCGGCAGACTTGACGAGTCCGTCAAGGCGAGCGGGCGGGCTGTTCTCCTCGCGCCGGAGAACGCAGAAGCCTTCACGAACCTGGTCAAAAGCGCTTTTGAATCCGTCATGCGCGGAGAACCTTCAAGTCCGGCGGCAGTGGCCGCTCCCGGGAAGGACATCAAGTCCATCTCGGTTGTGGTATGCAGTCGAAACGAAAAGCAAGGCCGTCGCATTAAAGCGCATTACGAGGCCCTGTTGGTCGACTGCGATTTCGAGATCATCCAGATTTACGACGCTCGCTCGCTTTGCGAAGGCTACAACCGGGGGTTTGCCAGAACCCGCGGCGACGTCGTGATCTTCTCGCACGACGACATCGAAATCTTGTCCGCAGACTTCTCAAGTCATTTACTCCATCATCTGGCGGTAAATGACCTCATCGGCGTCGCCGGGACATCGCGACTTGTCGGGCCATCCTGGACTGCCGCCGGCTGGCCGCGAACTCACGGCTGCGTCGCACACGGTCATCTTGACGGCAGCGGATTCGATATCGAATGCTATGGGCCTACGCCGAAAGGTCCAATCGAGGCAGTGGACGGCGTCTTTATCGCCGCCAATCGCGAAGTTTGCGAGGCGATCCAGTTTGACGATGCAACGTTCGATGGCTTCCACTACTATGACCTCGACTTTAGCTATCGGGCCTTTCTCGAAGGATTCCGTATCGCCGTTCCCTGGGAAATTTTTATTGTTCACCACGTGAGACCGGACCATCCTCATTGGGGAAAATTTCCCGTCGAGTGGGAAAAATACGCGCCGATATTCCTGGCCAAGCATCGCAGCCGGATGAGTGCGGCTGCCGGCAGTTCCAACGGGAGGTGGCCGGGCGTTCATTTCGGAAGCCAAGCCGATGCGGTCGCATTTCACCGGGCAATGGTGCGCGCGCAGAATATTCCTTGAGTGCATGGTCCGGTGGCGGAACGTCGGAGAGCATCGACGTCAGGCCGAGGGTTAACAGCTTCCTTCACGGCCAAACGCGGCGGAGAGCGCGCCCAAGACCATTTCCGCGATCCGCCACCCAATGGCTTGAACTCAGCGCTAGCTTCTTCCAACGCTTGGCGTCCGGTTCAATTTGCAATACGCGCGATAGTAGCGATTTTGCCAAAGTATCCTTTTGCCTCGTTGCCACACCGCATATGCGGCCATCACGCTCGACAGCGACCGATTTTTTTGGTCTGCTCGTGCGTCGCCAGTGTGAACAGGAGATTGCCGAGGTTTTAGGTGAGCGCAAATCTTGCCGATCGAAACAGAAAAGCGCGCCGGGCAAAATAGAGTTCCCAGCGTTATTGCATTGAGGCAGATTCACCGCGGACGGACATCGCATATCTGATAGGCTGCGATTGGGTCGAGAGACGCGGCGGCGTTTAAGCGCAGTATGCCGAAGCGTCCGGGCGGATCGGTAAAACAGTCGAGATATGCCGAAAATTCCGGCGACAAATTACTATAGGCGAGTGCCATGCCAGATGCAGTACGGGTAAAGATTTTGCCCTGGAGCTTATGAGCGGCGAGCAATTCCCTAAATCCCTCGATCATGTTCCAGTTGATAACATCATGAAACAAATAGTGCGCATTATCGGCTGCGACTTTCCTCACCGCGGCCAAATCGACCTTGATGGCCTTGTTTTCGTGAATTGCATCAATCAGGCTGAAGTCGACCGGGCCCTCGAGATGCTTGTTGACGACGCGAGTGACGTCATCGGGAGAGCGTGCAACGACGGCTTTCGCCGAAAGCCCGTTTGCCGCAGTAAGTCGGTTGGTGAATTCAACGCCCGCCTGATCCGGGTCAATCGCGACAACTCTGGCTTCAGGAAAGATTAAAGCGAGTGCAATTGTGCTCCACCCTTGCGCATTGCCGATGACGAGGATGCGACGGGGCGAAATGAACCCGCGGAAGTGTTCCAAGAACATGACCTCTTGGAGCGCTATCCCAAATAGCCCGTAAATTCCTTCGCCCTTTATAAAACGAGTGAATGGGGCATCACGCCAGTTGAAAAAGTGGTACGGAGAATACCCCGTAATCGGTTCATAGCCGGCGGATCGATAAACGCCGAATAATTTTGGCAGGACGCTGCTCAATTCATATTCCCTTTGAGTTCCGCTCAGAAGGACCAATTGGGGCGCAGTTGAGCATAGTGTTATCCGCCGACGCCAGTAATTTCAATGAAAAATGTAATAGCTATTCGATGATATGCGTCGAAGTTGTTGTCGTCTTTGCTTGGCAGACCTGCATCGCTTCGCCGCCCGCCACGTCGGCGCGCGACAGCCTCTGGCACGGTGCGGAAAACGAGTCTGAGATCATTTCGGCAATCCGCCATCCAATGCCTTGAGCTCAGCGCAGGCTTTTTCCATCGCTTGACGCAGCCTCGCATTGTCCGGTTCAATTTGCAGAATTCGCTCGATATAGCCGATTTTTGCCGAACGATCTCCTTGCATCGTTGCAATATCGTACGCGGCTATCAATACGCTCGCGTTTACCGCCCATTGCGCCAAGGCCCTGTCGGCGATCTCCTTTGCTCTGAACAGATTTCCTCCTTTTAGATACACATCTATAAGGTTTGCTATTCCTTCCGCAGTCGGCGTTCTATCCAGCTCCTGTTCGATGATCCTGATAGCGCCGGCTGCAGAAGGATTATTGAGATCATAGGCGAAATTGGACGCTTCGCCGCTATCCCCTTTTCAATGACGAACAGATTGTTAGACGCGGAACGATTTCATCCGTCTCGTGAATTCCAGAAGCGAGCGCGAACCGCCAGCGATGCTTAATTCAGCATGATTGAGGTATTCGATGACCGTTCTAGTGTGGCGGATTTGAAGTTCCTAAGATCCAGCGGCTAACTCGAGTAGGAACTTCAAATCCAAAAACCACACTAGAAATCATCAAATTGCTAGTGTCCATTTGATTCCGAAGTTCGCATCAGAGCATCGGCGAGCACATGCGAACTTCGGAATCGGGACACTGGCCAATTTCATGGTATCGCCGCCATGCAGCAACGAGCCGGCGAAACTCGGCCAAAACGCCGTCTGGATATCTTCGATAACGTACAGGCCGCCCTCGGCCGGCAACGGAAACAAGACATGGAAGCTGGCCACGACGTGCTTCGGTACATGACTGCCGTCATCGATGATAACGTCGAAAGGACCGCGCGCGTCGCAACCGCTCTTCGGAAAAACCGGGTCTTCCTGCGAACCTTGTAAGAACTTAACCCGGCCATCCAAGGTCGGCCGCTTCTCGGCAATATCGATGCCGGTAATTTGCCCAAGCGGAAAATACTCGGCCCACATCGCCAGCGAGGCATCCCCCCATCGCCTTAAATTCGCAGCCGCCGACACCGATCTCAAGCAGGCACACTGGCTGATCACGCCACCGCGAAAAAAGCTCGTGATACACCGGCGTGTAAAAGTGCAGGCTCAACCTGTCTGTGCGATGTTTAATGGCAATCCGCGTCAGCGGAGCGACGGCACCATCGTCTGTCGCGTTTGACATTGGCGCGCCCATAATCGTCGCCCTTCATGCCGTCAACAGGCGAGCAGTACCAGACGGCTGTCAGCATCGGCGTACGGGGCGACCCGCAAGAAAAATCCCCGGCGGTTTCCCGCCGGGGATCGGAATTCGAACCGCGATCAAACGATCAGGGCAGGAAGTCCTTGTGCATGCGCAGGCCGAAAACCCAGTTGGACTGGTCGGCGACCGAACAGGTCCCCACCGTGCAGGAGGAGCCGGGCAAGGCTACCGAGCTGGTGATCGCACCACCCGGCAGCGTCGCGCTGTCCAGGTTGTTGTAAAGCACGTCCACCGCGAGATAGAAGCTCTTGGTGACGTCCCATTGCAGGCGCGAGCCGACATACCAGTATGACCAGTTGTTGTTACAGCCAACCGACGTATGCGTCGTCGTTTCGATCGAGCAGAGATACCCGTTGGCGGTATTGTCGTAGCTTACGGCCATATAGCCGCCGACCACGGACTGGTGCCAGGCCGGGGTCCAGTAATGCTCGTACGCGAGGTTGAAGTTCCACGCCGAGGTCAACTCGCAACCGGTCCCAGTGCCGAACACGCAATCGGACCCCACCCCAAATCCTTGAGTGTCGCCGGCGACATTGCTGAAGTTCCCACCACTCTGGGCATCGGCAAGGTATTTGAGGGCGCCTTGGGTGTAGTTGACCTCGCCAACGAAGTAGTCGCCCGGCGAGATGAACGGCGCATTGATCCGCAGGCCGCCGCCGACCACCCAACCCCACTGAGTGCTTGGACCGCCGGTAGCCGGAGTTGTGCCATAATAAAGCGGATTGAGCTCGTGCAGGGCGCCCATGACCTGGGCGCTGCCCCAGCCCTGATCGACCCGCAGGTTGGCGACGACGTCGGGCGACTGCCAGCCGCCATAGCCGCCGGTAGCCGCGAAGGTAGAGCCGGGAAGCACGCCAGCGATGGGAGCAGTGCCGGTACCGGGGCCGACATTGATGATCTGGCCCGCGCGGCGCTCTTCCGCCGATAGCGTGGCGGAGAAGCCGCCGCCGAACTGGGCGGTGTAGGCCCACACCCACCAGCCGGCGTCGCCGGTGTCTTCAGAGAGCGTCTGCCCGGCATTGATCATCAGCGCCGCCGCCGGATAGAAGTCGAAGAACGACACCGTCTGACCGGCGGTGAAGCCGGCCCATTGCACGAAGGCGCGGTTGGAGCTGAAAGTGGACGATGACGCCACCTCACCGCCGGTGTTGTTCGAGGAGACGCCCACCGCGATATAGCCGCGGGCGACACCATAGGCGGTCTCCTCACGGGCGTCGGCAGTGATGTAGCCGCGCTCGCGGGTCCAGAAGTTGTTGGTCGCACGGCTATTGAGCTGGTTGTTGTAGCCGCCGTTTGCCGAGTTGCCGTTTTGGTTCCAACGGACCTCAGCGCGTACCCAGCCACCGATTTTGATGCACATATCGGTGCCTGGCATGTAGTAGAACCCTGCCCCATAGAGGCTGCAGATCTTCACGTATTGAACCGGTCTGGCCTTTACGGGAAGTTCGGCTGCCTGCCCCGCAGTAACCGCAACCAATCCGGCCGCGGAGCCGAGGAGGAGGCTTTTCACCATCTTCATTAGAACCTCCAATGTGTTTGTCGTGGGAGGGTTCCATTGCCCCCGGGTGCTCGCGCCCCCCTGGTACGGTCCCCTTGGTCCCCAAACTCTCGTGCCGGTGTTTTCCTTTCCCGAAAATACCGGCACAAGTCGACTTGGGGTTCCCCCCTCCGTCGCAGGGTCAGATTAGCCGCTTGGTTCCACTAAGCAATGAATAAGCGGCTGACTCACAGCCCCTAAATGCCGTTTTCGGAAAGGTGTTGCGTAAAGAACACGCAATCTGCACGCCCGATCGCCACATTATTGATCCTCCCAACCCTCTCCGGAAAAAGAAAATAATTACGCGTTTTCAGCGAGTTAATAAAGCAAATGGAGTCGAGGAAAGAAAGCCTAAGGGGCAGGCAGCGGTTATGTCGCCTGCTCGCCCAATCAGCCGCTCTCACGCGAGAGGGCCGCCACGGCCATGGGCTTGGCAACGCCGCCTCGTCGCGATTCGATATAGATTCGATATAGATAAAGCCGCAGCAGATGGCGGAGAGGAAGGGATTCGAACCCTTGATACGGCTTTAGACCGTATAACGGTTTAGCAAACCGCCGCCTTCAGCCACTCGGCCACCTCTCCAGCGCTGCAAGCCATATTTTACGCGCGCCTCACCCTGTCAAGCTTGCCGCGCAAACGCCGCCGCCGCGCGGGCCGGCCAACCGAGTCCCATGACCGACAACGCGCGCAGGCGCCAATCGGCGCAACGTCCGAATCACACTTTCATTCCGATCGGATGAATTCAGCACCAGCGTGGTCCGCTTCGTCAGTTCGCGGCCAGGGGGAAGCGAATGTCAAATCCGCTCCACTTTACGCAGCATTGACCGGTCGGGAGGGGTTCGATAGCACTAAGCCACCCCCTTTTACATCCCGTGAGTGCATGAACCGCAAACAACGACGAGCTTCGGAGCGTCGCGGCGGCACGGCTTCGTTCGCCGCCAATTCGTTCGGCGCCAATTCGTTCGGCGCCAAGACGAACACTCCAGCGGAGCCGACGCTCGCCGAATTGTTTGCCGCCGCCATGGGGCAGCACCGCGCTGGCGCCTTCGCCGAAGCCGAGAGCCGCTATCGGCACATCCTTGCGCTTTTTCCCGATCACCCTGAGACGCACGGCATGCTCGGGGTGGCGCTCGCCACCCAGGGCCGGATCAACGAGGCCATTCCGCATTTTGAACGGACGGCGGCGCTGAAACCCGACGTGCCCGGTGCCTACGACGATCTTGGCAAGGCATATTTGGCCGCCGGCCAGCCCGAGATGGCGATTGCGGCGGCTGGCCGCGCCCTCGAGCTCGAGGAGACCGAGCGACGAAAAACGTTCTTTGCTCACTGCGCCAAATCGGTTTCCTTCACGGCGGAGAATGGCCGCGTGCGCAAGCTGTTGCTGCGCGCGCTGGTGGAAGGCTGGGCGCGCCCGCGCGAGCTGACCCGCGCATGTATAAGACTGATCGTGTGCGACGAAGCGATTAAGGACGCGGTTGCACGCGCGCAGCACGCCTGGCCGCGGCGACTGCCGGAAACTGAGCTATTCGGCCCGCCGGGAATGGCTGTCCTGGCGCGCGACGAGCTTCTGTGCCGCTTATTGGAAAACGATCCGATCACCGATCTCGGTCTCGAACGTCTGCTGACCAACGTGCGCCTCGCCATTCTGACGGGCGCAGAGAGTGCGGCGAGCGGCTTGCTCGACTTCTATTGCAGCATCGCCAGACAGTGTTTCATCAACGAATACGTTTTTTCGCTGGACGGCAGCGAAGCCGAGCAGGCGCAGAAATTGCGCGCGTCGCTCGAACAAGCATTGGCGGCAAAGGAAGAATGTCCGCCGCACTGGCTCGCGATCGTCGGCGCTTATTTTCCGCTCCACACTTTGGCAGATGCGCGATCCCTGCTCGAACGCAACTGGCCGAAGAGCGTTGAGGCGCTCTTGACTCAACAGGTCAAGGAGCCTGCCGAAGAACGCGGGATTGCACCGAATATTGCCGCCCTGACCGGCATCGACGACGACGTCTCGCGCGCGGTTCGCCAGCACTACGAGGAAAGCCCCTACCCTCGCTGGTCCAGCATTGGATCGCTGCAGCAGACGCAGCCGCGCAATCAAGGCCAGCCGGAGCAAAATGTGGATGTGCTCATCGCCGGCTGCGGAACCGGGCTGTCCACGACGACGTTGGCGAAAAATATGCGCCACGCGCGCATCCTCGCCATCGACCTATCGCTTGCGAGTCTCAGCTATGCCAAGCGAATGGCGGAAAAATTCGCCCTGACCAATATTGAATTTGCCCAGGCCGATATCATGCGCCTTGGCGCTCTCGGCAGGGAGTTCGATTTCATTGACGCTTCCGGCGTGCTGCACCACCTGGCCGACCCGTGGGAAGGCTGGCGCGTGCTGCTGGCGCTATTGCGTCCGGGCGGCACCATGCAGATCAGCCTCTATAGCGAGCCGGCGCGCCGTAATGTCGTTGCCGGACGCGCATTGATTGCACAGCGCGGCTACCGGCCGATTGCCGCCGACATTCGGCGCGCTCGCGAGGAGATCGCTGCAGCCGATGACGGCTCGTTGTTGAAATCGCTCACGCGGTCGGACGACTTCTTCTCGATGAGCGAGTGCCGCGATTTCCTGTTTCACCCACAGGAACACCGGCTGACGCTGCCGCAGATCAAAGCGTTCCTCGATGCAAACGGATTGCAATTTTCAGGCTTCGCCCTCCCCGCGCCCGCCCTGCAACGGTTCGCAAGGCGCTTTCCCGACCGGAGCGCGATGACCGATCTCGATTGCTGGCACAGCTTTGAAACCGAGGCGCCGGATACTTTCAGTGGAATGTACCAGTTTTCGGTCACCCACTTTGCCGGGCACTCGCATGGTCTCGAGTAATCCGCAATTCGTGCTTTGCTGGTGGGCACGCCGTCCACCAACACCGCGCCAAGCGAAGCGCGTGCGATTCGCGAAGTGGAGTCACCTTGAGCTCTGCGGATCCTTTTCGTAGCGCTTCCCCTAGGCTAGGATCTAAGGCTAGGTAAGATCAAAATGATCGCTGGTTTCGGAAGCAGAGGACGCACTTGCATCTTGAAACACGAATATTGGTGACTGGCGGCGCGGGCTTTCTCGGATCGCATCTTTGCGAGCGACTTTTGAGCGAGGGTGCGGAAGTCCTTTGTCTCGACAATTATTTTACCGGGACACGGCGAAACATCGAACACCTGCTGGGTCGCAGGCAATTCGAACTCATCCGACACGACGTAACCTTCCCGCTCTATGTCGAGGTCGATGAGATTTATAATCTCGCGTGCCCCGCATCGCCAATACACTATCAGCACGATCCGGTCCAAACGACCAAGACGAGCGTCCACGGCGCGATCAACATGCTAGGGCTTGCCAAGCGATTGCGGGCGAAGATTCTGCAAGCGTCAACCTCGGAAATCTACGGCAGCCCGACCGTCCACCCGCAGACGGAAGATTACTGGGGCAACGTAAATTGCATCGGGCCCCGCTCATGTTACGACGAGGGCAAACGTTGCGCCGAAACTCTGTTCTTCGACTATTGGCGTCAGCACAGTTTGCGCATCAAGGTTGCGCGGATCTTCAACACCTACGGTCCTCGTATGCATCCAAATGATGGCCGTGTGGTCTCAAACTTCATAGTTCAGGCGCTGCTTGGCCGCGATATAACCATCTATGGCGACGGCAGTCAGACACGGGCATTCTGCTACGTCGATGATCTGATCGATGGCCTAATGCGTCTGATGCGGAGCCCTGACGAGGTCACCGGTCCGCTCAATCTCGGCAATCCACAAGAAATTACCATGCTGGAACTTGCCGCGGCCATTGTCGAGCTGACCGGCACACGGTCAAAGCTCTCTTATCAACCACTGCCGAAGGATGACCCGCAGCAGCGCCGCCCGGATATTTCGAGGGCTCGACAGCTTCTGAAGTGGGAGCCGTGCACGCCGCTGAGGCAGGGTCTTGCAGAAACGATCAGATATTTCGATGAATTGTTAAAAGTTGCAGACGTTCGACATTCCCTCACGAGGGATGAGTGATATGAAACGGCACAGGCTGCCGTAAAGGCTGGATTGTCCAGTTCACGATACGCAAGCCACACAATCCGCGAGCGTTGTGACATTCCCGGATTGCAAATCCGCGAGGCGCCTTTACACCGCGATTCCCGCCCG